>DDIP01000421.1:8204-8352 GCA_002338605.1 Proteobacteria bacterium UBA1847
GTCCGGCTACGCCTCGGCCTGCATTGCCTGTTTTTCAAGTTTTGCCCAGGAGTCCCTGAGCGTCACGATGCGATTGAATCGCGGGCCGCTCCCGGCCTCGTCGCTGTCAACACAAAAATATCCGAGTCGCTCGAACTGCACCGGCTTT
>DDIP01000421.1:8477-8621 GCA_002338605.1 Proteobacteria bacterium UBA1847
GCGGGCCAGCGACGGCTCGAGCTTCGCCTCCACCGTCTGCAACGAGTCCGCATTCATGACGGCGTGAAAATCATCAGCCGCGTTCGGGTTCGCCACGGTAAACAATCGGTCGTACAAACGCACCTCGGCATCGAGTGCCTCGGC
>DDIP01000119.1 GCA_002338605.1 Proteobacteria bacterium UBA1847
GACTGCGAAAAGTCCACGCTGGGTGTTTTTGGCAGGCCACTGCCAGCCGGTGCTGCACTCGACTGACCGGACAGGATCGCCTTGACGAACGCTTTGACGTCATCGTGCAGGACACGCTGCTTTACGCCGCTGCCGGTGACCTGCGCAAGATTAACGCCCAGCTCACGCGCCAGTTTTCTGACAGACGGGCTCGCATGCGCTTTGGAGAAACTGTTTTCGTCGATCGCTGGCAGCGACTGCGATTTGGCGGCCGGCTGAGGTGGTGCCGGTGGTTTTTTCGCTGCCGGCTCCGCGGCAGGCGGTTTCTTCTCTTCAGTTTTTTTCGCGGGTGCCGCGCTGGCAACGGCGTCGATGATCGCCAGTGACGATCCTTCCGACACCTTGTCGCCAACCTTCACGAGAACAGACTCAATCGTCCCTGCAGCGACAGCCGGAACATCCATCGCGGCCTTGTCCGTTTCAAGCGTGACAAGCGAATCTTCAACGGCAATGGTATCGCCTGCCGAGATGTGAACTTCGATGACTTCGACGCCCTCGAAGTCGCCCAGCGCCGGGACAACCAGCGTTTGCTTGCCAGCGGATTGTGCGGGTGCCTCCTTGGCTGACACATCATCGTCTGCTGGCTTTTCCGCAGTGTCGTCCCTCCTGGTCTCCTTATCAGCTGGCGGAGCGGCGTCCGAATCGCTGCTGGATACCGTCATCTTGCCGATAACATCGCCACTCGAGATGGTGTCACCAACGGCAATGTCGAGGGAATCGATCGTGCCGTTCTGCGGTGCCGGTATGTCCATCGAGGCCTTGTCGGTTTCAACCGTAATCAGGCCGTTCTCCTTTTCAACGGTATCACCGGCTTTCACGAGCACCTCGATAACTTCGACGTTCTCAAAGTCACCGAGGTCAGGAATCACGATGTCGATTGTATTCGCCATGTGTACCCTACCCCGCTTACAGTGTTACCGGATCGGGACGATCCGGATCAATGCCGTACTTCTTGATGGCTTCGGCCACCGTCTTCTGGTCCAGCGCACCGTCATCTGCGAGCGCCTTGAGTGCGGTCACAGCAATATAGTGTTTATCGACCTCGAAGTGCTGACGCAGGGCCTTTCGTGCGTCGCTGCGACCGTAGCCGTCCGTGCCAAGCGACACGAAGCGACCCGGCACCCAGCTCTGAATCTGGTCGGCAACAATCTTCATGTAATCGGTTGCGGCAACGTAAGGCCCGGGACGATTGTCGAAGCATTGCTCGACGTAGCACTTGCGTGGCTTTTCACCCGGGTGCAGCTGGTTCCAGCGATCGACTTCAAGCGCGTCACGACGCAACTCGTTGAAGCTGGTTACGGACCAGATATCGGTTGGAATTCGGTAGTCCTTCATCAGCAGTTCTGCTGCTGCGATGACCTCGCGAAGTATTGTGCCGGAGCCCAGGAGTTGCGCCCGGATTTTGCCTTGCCCACCCACCTGCAGCAAATACATGCCCCGCAGGATGCCATCTTCAACGCCAGACGGCATCGGCGGGTGCACGTAGTTTTCGTTCATGCACGTAATGTAGTAGAAGATGTTTTCCTGCTCGCCGATCATGCGCCTGAGGCCATCCTGAATGATGACAGCCAGCTCATAGGCATAGGTCGGATCGTAGGAACGGCAGTTTGGCACCGTTGATGAGGTGATCAGGCTGTGCCCGTCCTGATGCTGCAGGCCCTCGCCGGCGAGCGTTGTGCGACCGGCTGTACCGCCGATCAGGAAGCCGCGTGTCTGTTGGTCTCCACCAGCCCAGATAAAGTCGCCGATACGCTGAAAGCCAAACATCGAATAGTAAATATAAAATGGCACCATTGGCACGTTGTGGTTCGAGTACGCCGTGCCTGCAGCGGCCCAGGAGCAGAATGAGCCAGCCTCGTTGATGCCTTCATGCAGAATCTGGCCTTTCTTGTCTTCGCGGTAGTACATCAGTTCGGCCGAGTCCTGCGGTTCATAGAGCTGACCCTTGGACGAATAAATGCCGATCTGCCGGAACATGCCCTCCATGCCAAACGTGCGAGCCTCGTCCGGAACAATCGGAACGATGTGCTTGCCGATTTGCTTGTCACGCGTCAGTGCCGTCAGCATGCGTACAAACGCCATCGTCGTGGATACTTCCCGTTCTCCGGTGCCTTCGAGCTGTGTCTTGAAGGTCTCCAGCGGTGGAACCGGCATTGCGCTCGATTTTGCACGGCGCGCCGGCAGGAAGCCGCCCAGCGAGTGTCGACGTTCGAGCATGTACTCGAGTTCAGCGCTGTCCGGGGCAGGCTTGTAGTACGGAACACTTTCGATGTCTTTGTCGGCAATGGGGATATTGAATCGATCGCGGAATTTTTTCAGTTGCCCGATGTCCAGTTTCTTTTGCTGGTGAGCGATGTTTTGGCCTTCGCCGGCAGCACCCATGCCAAAACCCTTGATGGTTTTGGCCAGAATAACGGTCGGTCCGCCCGTGTGCCTGGTTGCCGCGTCATAAGCTGCGTAGACTTTTTCCGGATCGTGGCCACCGCGATTCAGGCGCCAGATGTCGTCGTCTGACATGTTCGCAACCATTGCCGCCGTTTCCGGGTCCTTGCCAAAGAAAGTATCGCGGACGTATTTACCGTCCATCGATCTGATCTTCTGGTATTCGCCATCAACGGTCTCTTCCATGATCTGGCGAAGTTTGCCGTTCTGATCGTTGGCCAGAAGCGGGTCCCACTTGGAACCCCAAACCACTTTGATGACATTCCAGCCAGCACCAAGGAACGCGGCTTCCAGTTCCTGGATAATCTTGCCGTTACCGCGGACCGGGCCGTCGAGTCGCTGCAGGTTGCAGTTGACCACAAACACCAGGTTATCGAGGCCTTCACGAACTGGCATCGTGATCGCGCCCATCGATTCCGGCTCATCCATCTCGCCGTCACCGAGAAACGCCCAGACTTTGCGATCGCTCGGCTGCACCAGGCCGCGATTTTCCATGTAGCGCACAAAACGCGCCTGGTAAATGGCCATCATTGGCCCGAGACCCATGGACACTGTCGGGAACTGCCAGAAATCCGGCATCA
>DDIP01000075.1:0-1572 GCA_002338605.1 Proteobacteria bacterium UBA1847
AACCGGCCACTCCGGCAAGCGGCCCGACAGCAACCGGTAAACGACCAGGCCCAGTGAGAAAACGTCGGACTGAAACTTCGGTCGTCCCATCGCCTGCTCCGGTGCGATGTAGTCTATGGTGCCGGAGCCGGACGCCTTGAGTGTGCGTAGATTGAATTTTGCGAAACCGAAGTCTGCAAGCTTCAGCTGATTGCCAGGAAACAGAATATAGTTCTCAGGTTTGATATCGCAATGAATTATCTTGTGCGCGTGAGCGTGTGCCATTGCCGCGAGTGCCTGAGTTGCCAGGTCCAACGCGCGTACGAGAGAAATGCGGCGTTCGATTCGATCGGCGAGTGACTCCTCGCCCAACTCCATCGCAATGACAAACCGGTCGTCGATGTAGCTGGCGTTCATCACGGTCAGAATATTCGGGTGCCGAAGCCTGGTCGCAACCTGCACCTCGTGAAGGAACTCTTCGTGACCGCTGCCGCTATCGGACTTCGGAATTTTCAAGGCGACTTTGACTTTCTGGATCGTGTCCTGTGCACAATAGACATCCGCCAGCGGACCACTGGCCAGGCGTTTTAATATTCGGTACTTGCCGATTTTTTGGCGTGCTTTTAACAAGTTGAGCTACTCATGTTTTGCTATCCGGCCCACGGCCGTCCTCCATCCCTGCAATAGGCAGGCGCGTCGATCATCGCTCATTTGCGGTTCAAATCGCGATTCACAACGCCACAAGGTGGTGATTTGTTCGCAGGACTCAAGAATGCCTGCCTTTAGAGCGGCAAGATACGCTGCGCCCAATACGGTTGACTCGACGTTGACTGGCCGCTCAACAGCGGTATCGAGGATATCGGCCAGGAACTGAAGAAACCAGTCGTTCGCAACCATGCCGCCGTCAACACGTACAACACTCGGTGCAATTCCGTCATCGGCCATCGCGCTAACGAGGTCATGAGTCTGATAGGCAACCGATTGCAGTGTTGCCGTGATGATTTCGTCGCGACCACTGCCACGCGTCAGACCGAGAATAGCGCCGCGTGCATCCGGATCCCAATACGGTGCACCAAGCCCCGCGAAAGCCGGTACGACGATCACATCGTCTACTACTCCGGTGCGCCTTGCGACCGCTTCGGATTCACCAGCGGACTGCATGATGCCAAGTTCGTCGCGAAGCCATTGCATTGCCGATCCTGCGACAAAGACGCTGCCCTCAAGTCCGTAGACAACCTTGCCCGCCAGTCGCATCGCAACTGTGGTCAGCAGTTTGTGCCGCGAGACCAGCGCCTTCGAACCCGTGTTTGCAATAACGAAACACCCGGTACCGTAGGTGCTTTTTGTCATGCCGTTCTCAAACCCTGCCTGCCCGATCAACGCGGCCTGCTGGTCTCCCGCCATACCCAGCACCGGAACATCTCCGCCTATGCATGCCGCTGTCGCGGTGCCAAACTCGTCGGCACAGTCCCTGACCGTCGGCAGTATCTGCCTGGGAATATTGAATATCGAGAGCAACTCATCGTCCCATTCCTGGGTATGAATATTGAACAGCAGAGTTCGCGACGCATTGCTGGCGTCAGTGGCGTGTTG
>DDIP01000075.1:1670-6875 GCA_002338605.1 Proteobacteria bacterium UBA1847
TGGCGTCAGTGGCGTGTTGCGCTCCGCCACTCAGCCGCCACAGCAGGAAACAGTCGATTGTCCCAAACGCCAGTTTCCCTGCCTCGGCGCGTTGCCGGACGCCATCGACGTTGTCCAGAATCCAGGCGATTTTCGTCGCCGAAAAATACGGATCGAGTCTGAGTCCTGTCTTGGCGGAAACGACGTTTTCGTAACCGCCACGCTTTAGGCGTTTGCATGCTTTCGCCGTGCGACGGTCCTGCCACACGATGGCATTGTAAACGCATTCCCCTGTGTCCCGGTCCCAGATCAAGGTCGTTTCGCGTTGATTGGTGATGCCGATCGCGGTGATGTCCGATGCTGCGGCGTCGGCTTTCGACATCGCGGCAGAACAAACAGCCTGGACGGAATCCCAGATTGCTTCCGGGTCGTGCTCGACCCATCCCGGCTGCGGGTAAACTTGCGGAAACTCCTGTTGTGCGCTCGTTGCAATAGCAATGTCGTAATCGTAAATAACCGCCCGACTGCTGCTGGTGCCCTGGTCAATTGCGAGTATGTATTTTGACATCAGGGTCCCGACGTGCCGAACAACGGTTCTTTGACCGACATCTGGCTGCCGGCTTCTGCTGGCCAGGCCATAGTGTCCTGTTGCTTCGCAAATTCGGCGATACGTCCAAGTATCGCGTCCGGCCAGGGCGCGACTCGCCTGACCGACAGGTCGACGTGCAGGTTCATCCATTCGGCGGTGGCGGCCAGGTAGTGTTTCCCGGCATGGTACATGCGCATAAACTGATGAATGCGCTTGCTGTCATAGGCGAGCAATTGTGACGTAATTACATACGGTTCACCAAGTTTCAATTCCCGTTGCCACGTGACATGACTTTCAACGGCAAACGTCGAACTCTGACTGATGTTGATGTAATTCTCAGTTATACCGAACTGTTCCCACAGCGAATCAACGGCAAGATCAAATGCCAGGACGTAGTAAGCAACATTCATATGGTCGTTAACATCGATCCATTCGGGCAACACATTGCCGTGAATGACCTCGGTACCGATGTAGTTGGATGCTTTCAAACCAATGGCCTCATGTACCAAGCTCTGGCAAGTTCTGAAAGTGCGCCAGCGCCTCAGGGTTCGCCAGCGCTTCGGTATTCCTGACCCTTTCACCGTGCACGATGGAGCGCACCGCCAACTCGACAATCTTGCCGCTTTTTGTCCGTGGAATCTCCGGAACGGCAATGACTTTCGCCGGTACGTGGCGCGGTGTCGTATTCTCGCGCACAGTTGATTTGATGCGCTTCACAAGCTCCTCATCAAGCACAACGCCGTCTCGAAGCACGACAAATAACACGACACGAATATCGTCATCCCAGTTCTGTCCAACTGCAATGCTTTCAATGACTTCATCGAGCTTTTCGACCTGCCGGTAGATCTCGGCAGTACCAATTCGCACGCCCCCGGGGTTCAGTACGGCATCCGACCGCCCGTGTATGACAATTCCACCATTTTCCGTCAGTTCGGCAAAATCGCCATGCGCCCAGACTCCCGGAAATCGTTCGAAATACGCGGCGCGATAACGCTCGCCATCCGGATCATCCCAGAACCCGACGGGTGCGGAAGGGAATGGTTTAACGCAGACCAGCTCGCCGTGCTCGCCAATAACAGGCTGTCCGTTATCGTTGAATATCTGAACCGCCATGCCGAGGCCCCGGCATTGCAATTCACCACGACGAACCGGCAATAAGGGGTTGCCTAGTGCGAAACAACTCAAGATATCAGTACCGCCGGAGATTGACGCCAACAGAATATCGTCGCCAATACTGTCGTAGACAAAGTCGAAGCTTTCCGGTGCCAGCGGCGAGCCTGTCGACAGGACGGTTTTCAGTCGCGGCAGCTGGAATTCATTGATCGGGCGAACTTGCGTATTTTCGAGTGCCGACAGGTATTTGGCGCTGGTGCCAAAAATACTTATGCCCTCACGCTCGGCTATTTCCCAGAGAATGCGGCCATCCCGGAAAAACGGCGCGCCGTCGAACAGCAGTATTGTCGCGCCTGTGCCCAGTCCGCAGACCAGCCAGTTCCACATCATCCAGCCGCAGGTCGTGAAATAAAACAGCGTGTCCTGTTCCGTCATATCGGTGTGCAGGGCGTGTTCCTTTATCTGCTGCAGCAAGGTACCGCCATGTCCGTGAACGATACATTTTGGCACGCCCGTGGTGCCCGATGAATACATCACGTAGAGCGGATGGTCGAACGGGACCGCGGCGAATGTGAGCTCCGCACTTTTGGCAAGACATTCGTCCCACAAGACAGCATTGGCGAGTGTGACTTCGGTCGGTGCCGAATCGACAAACGAAACGACGATCGTCCGCTCGATCGATGCGATGGATTTGGCGACTTCAGTCAGCGTCGCGCGCGTATCGCAAACTTTGCCGTTGTACCAATAGGCATTGACCGCGAACAACACTTTCGGCTCAATCTGCCCGAATCGGTCAATGACGCCGGCGCTGCCAAAGTCCGGCGAACAGGACGACCAGATTGCCCCGATACTGGCGGTGGCGAGCATCGCGATGACCGCTTCCGGGCAGTTCGGAAGAAAACCTGCAACCCGATCGCCTTTTTCGACGCCCATTGCCCGCAGCGATCCGGCCAGTCGCGCTACTGCATCGCGCAACTCATCTCGACTGATCTCCTGTCTCGCGCCATCTTCGCCGCAAAAGACAATAGCTGAATTGCTGCCGGTATGTCGCAACAGGTGCGATGCAAAATTCAGTTCAGCGCCATCAAACCAGCCGGCGTCCATAATATTGTCGGGTCGCGCGATGATTGTGCGGGCCTTGGGCCTCATTTTGATGTCGCAGAAATCGCACAACGCCGTCCAGAATTCCGGCGACTTGTCGACCGACCACTGATACAAGGCATCGTAGTCATTGAAACCCCGCTGTTGCATGAAGCCGTACAGACTGGACGCACGAATTCGAGCGGTCGATGGCTGCCAAATGACTGGGTTGCTACTCATGGAACTCGGGATAGGTGAACGACCGCTTCAGTATCCACAATACCGACCTTGTGTCCATGGTCGTTCGGGGGCGATACTTCCGAGCCATGAGCAATCAACTGATTTTCATTGTCGTCGGACTCCTGGTCACGACGATCGCCGCCGTCGCCTTCATTGCAGCCCGACAGCGCAATTCCGGCCGACCCGTTCCGGCGATATTGCGACGTGGCCGCCCTTTGCCCGACTTCCTGGCCACTGATGAAAGCGGTGACCCGGTACGGTCGACGCAGTTGCATGGGACTGCTGCCGTCATATTGGTTGTTCGTGGCAACTGGTGCCCTTTTTGCAGCTCCCAGGTCGAAAATCTGAGTGTGCACTACAAGGACATTGTTGATCTGGGCGCACGCCTGATACTGGTAGCGCCGAAACCGCTCGAAACGACGCGGCGGGTTGCCGAATTTTTTGAGGTTGAATTCGATTTTTGGCTCGACACTGACCTCGCCATTGCCAGGCAGCTTGGATTGCTGGAAAAATCCGGCGTTCCGGAGGACCATCGCAAGGAATATGGCGAGGATACGGTCTGGCCTACAGCCCTGGTTGTTGACCGAAACGGTGTCATTGTCTATTCGCACCTGTCACGGACGATTTCGGACCGACCCAATCCGAAGGTCCTGGTTCAGGCCCTTGCCAGGGCCTTGTCCCACTAGAGCTTCACCACCACGGCATCGCGCAGGAACCGTATCGTGCGTTATTCGAAGCGAGCCGAACGGCTGCCATTCATCAGCAGTTTACGGTGCCCTTGTCAGGGTGTTCAAACATGTCCGATTCGTCTTCGCCTTCGCGAGGTGCGAGGCAGGCAAAGTCTTTCTCAACAAGCAGGCTCAGCGTTGCACCATCGTCGAGAACCTGCTCACCGTGGATCGAAACCTCCTCGGTGTTTGCCCAGGCGAGCACGATTGTCTCCGGCAAACGGACGGTTATCGTACGATCCGAAAACAGGGCCACCGGCTGCACACTCGCCGGACTGCTTTCCACTGCATAGCTGAACCGTTGCCCTCCCGGGAATGCGGTGTGCGACTTAACCACGCCTTTGTCACGCAGTCTGTCAACCTCGGCCCGTTCAAGGCGCAATCGAATTGAATTATCCCGGATACGAATCTTCATGGCAGTGTATTCTTGTTTGTCGGACCCCGATTAGATCAGAAATCGGGCGTATCGTTAAGTCGTCGAGCCAGCAGGAGCTATTTTGCTTTCCGATCCCCTGTTTTATGCCGTCGCCGTTCCTGCGGTACTCCTGTTCGGTATTGCCAAGGGCGGCTTCGGCAGCGGACTCGGCGTTGCGTCGGTACCGCTGATGTCCCTTGTCGTCTCGCCAGTGCAGGCGGCAGGCATCCTGCTGCCAATACTCTGCCTGATGGACCTGATCAGCCTGTGGGCGTATCGCGGCAAGTGGGTCTGGCCTGAATTACGGTCGTTGATTCCGGCATCGCTGATCGGCGTCGGACTCGGCACCCTGTCCGTCGGGTTCCTGAGTGCCGAAACCGTTAAACTGATCGTGGGAATTGTCGCCCTGCTTTTCATTGCGCATTACTGGTTCAACAACCGGCGACAGAGTGGCATCACGCAAACTCCGATCGCAAAAGTCTACGGTATTCTCGGCGGTGCCGGCGCGGGCTTTACCAGCTTTGTAGCTCATGCCGGCGGACCACCGGTCAGCATGTACCTGCTTCGCCGTTCCCTGAACCGAACCGAATTTGTCGCCACGACCGTAGTTTTCTTTGCGGTCGTCAACTACGTAAAGCTGATTCCCTATGGCTGGCTCGGGCAGCTGTCAACCGACAATCTTCATGCGTCGTTGATACTGGCGCCGCTGGCACCGATCGGCGTGGGGCTCGGTGTCTGGTTGCACAAAAGGGTATCGGACCGGGTCTTTTTCCGGTTCGTTTATTTAATGTTGTTCATCGTCGCCTTGAAGCTGATCAGTGACGGCTTGCGTCTCGGCTGATCAGCCCGCCCCCTGGCTCAGGCCGGATCTACTCGGCGATAACGTTTTCCGCCTGAGGCCCTTTCTGGCCCTGGGTCACTTCCATTGAAACTTTCTGGCCTTCTTTCAATGATTTGAAGCCTTCCATCTGGATTGCCGTGTGATGGACAAAGACATCCTGCCCCCCTTCACGCTCGATAAATCCAAATCCCTTGTCATCGTTGAACCACTTGACGGTTCC
>DDIP01000075.1:6962-7245 GCA_002338605.1 Proteobacteria bacterium UBA1847
CGTTGAACCACTTGACGGTTCCTGTAACTCTTTCGCCTGCCATAACACCCTCGCAACAAACTCGTCGATCGTTGATTTCAGCCCCGATGTCGCACAAAGCCTTTGCCGAGCTTATCGATCGAATCACAGCCCATCAAGGCCATTGACCGCAGAATCTCGTCCCGCAACAGGCTCAAGCCCCGAATAACACCCCGCTCACCACCCGCTGCCAACGGGTAAAGATAAGCGCGGCCGATGCTGCAGGCGCTGGCACCCAGGGCCAGCGCTTTAATAATATGTGTGC
>DDIP01000092.1:0-1489 GCA_002338605.1 Proteobacteria bacterium UBA1847
CCTGGCTGGTCGCCGATTCGGCGAAGAAATACTCGAGACATCGCTGTGCGCGGTCGTCGTCGGGCGTCAGGTAGGTGCCGGCTTTCTGCAGCAGCCGCAGCCGGTAGTCGGTATCGCCGTCCATGTGAATCAGGTCTGTGTGCTGCTTGATCTGCTCAATGGCCGGTAGAAACTGTTGCCGTTGCAGACCGTCCTTGTACAAGTCATCCGGGCTGGCATTCGATGTCGCGACCAGTGTGACGCCATGCTGAAACAGCCCTTTGAGCAGGCGTCCCAATATCATGGCATCGCCAATGTCACTGACGAAAAACTCATCGAAGCACAGCACGCGTGTTTCGCTGGCAATTTGTGCGGCGACTGCATCGAGCGGGTTTTCAATATCACCCAGATTCTGCAGGCGTGCATGAACATCGCGCATCATGCGATGAAAATGGATGCGTTTTTTTTGCCTGATGTCCAGCGTTTCGAAAAACAGGTCCATCAGGAAAGTCTTGCCGCGACCGACCGCGCCCCAGAGATACAGTCCCTTGACGCCGACGCGGGCTGCCGGTTTTCGCCGAATAATGTC
The DNA here is from genome assembly GCA_002338605.1 of Proteobacteria bacterium UBA1847. Lineage (GTDB taxonomy): Bacteria > Pseudomonadota > Gammaproteobacteria > Steroidobacterales > Woeseiaceae > UBA1847. The sequence goes on from DDIP01000092.1 coordinate 569, forward strand.
CAGCAGGCGGCGCCCCGGAATTTGGGATGCGTAAATGCGTTTTTGCAGCTCCTCGAGCTGTACTATGACCTCGATTTGCGACGGGTCACGGACGTGACCTTCGCGGGACAGGCTTTCCTCATAGATTTCGCGAATATTCAAACTACCGTTTTACCTGTATTTTGGATTGGCGATGAGCGCGGCAAGATTACCTGCACCGAAATAAGGCTGCCACAGTGGCTGCTAGAATACTTGTCTAACCGACCGGGGAAACACTGCAATGTCAGAATCAACAGAACGCGAATCGATGGAATTTGATGTCGTTATCGTCGGTGGCGGACCGGCAGGCCTGTCCGCTGCCTGCCGTTTGCTACAGCTTGACGAGAGCCTGTCGGTTGTTGTCGTCGAAAAAGGGTCTGAGATCGGGGCGCATATACTTTCCGGCAATGTATTTGAGCCGACGGGTCTCGATGAACTGTTTCCGGACTGGCGTGACATGGGTGCACCGGTCAAGACCGCGGTGAGTGGCGACCGGGTCCACTACCTGACCAGCGAAAAGGGCGCGCTGCCGGTGCCTGGCCTGTTCCTGCCGCGCCCGATGCACAACAAGGGGAACTACATCATCAGCCTCGGGCAGCTTTGCCAGTGGCTCGGTGAGCAAGCAGAAGCGATGGGCGTCAATGTGTTTCCCGGGTTTGCGGCATCGGAAGTGCTGTATGAGGACGGCAGGGTTGTCGGCGTTGCGACCAGTGATATGGGCGTTGGCAAAGATGGCAAGCGCAAGCCGACCTTCGTTGCCGGCTACGAATTACGTGGCAAATACACGGTGTTCGCCGAGGGCGTGCGCGGCAATCTCGGCGAGCAATTGATCCGGAAGTTCGATCTAAGGAGCGGCGCAGATCCTCAGCACTATGGCCTCGGCATCAAGGAAATCTGGGAGAT
>DDIP01000092.1:1584-1988 GCA_002338605.1 Proteobacteria bacterium UBA1847
GCATCAAGGAAATCTGGGAGATTGACCCGGCTTTGCACGAGCCCGGACTGGTGGTGCACACAGCCGGCTGGCCCCTCGACTCACACACCGAAGGCGGTGGTTTTCTCTACCACGCCGAGAACAACAGGGTATTTGCCGGCTTTATCGTCGCGCTCAACTACCGCAACCCGCACCTGTCACCCTTCCATGAATTCCAGCGCTGGAAACTTCATCCGAAGATTCGTCGTTACCTGGAAGGCGGCAAGCGTATCGCTTACGGTGCGCGCGCCGTGAACAAGGGCGGACTGCAGTCCCTGCCGAAACTGACCGTGCCGGGCGGATTGCTGGTCGGGTGCACTGCCGGTTTTCTGAATGGCGCGAAAATCAAGGGGGCGCACACTGCGATCAAGACCGGCACGCTGGCT
>DDIP01000092.1:2093-7672 GCA_002338605.1 Proteobacteria bacterium UBA1847
GGCACGCTGGCCGCGGAGAGTATCCATGAGGCGTTGCTATCGAATGAGCAGGGCGGGGAGGACCTGACGGGCTTCGAAGAAAAGGTTAATGGGTCGTGGGTATACAAGGAGCTGTACCGGTCCAGGAATTTCGGACCGGGCCTGCACAAGCTTGGCAATTTCTGGGGCGCGGCATTCGCCTTTGTTGACCAGAATATCTTCTTCGGAAAACTGCCGTTTACCTGGCACAACAAGGAACCCGATCATGAGTCGTTGACGCGTGCGGCAAATGCCCAGGTCATTGACTATCCGAAGCCTGACGGCAAGCTGACTTTCGACCGCCTGACCTCCGTGTTTTTGTCCAGCACGAACCACGAAGAGGACCAGCCCAGCCATCTCAAGCTAAAGGACGAGACGATTCCCGTCGCGTACAACCTGCCGGAATTTGACGAGCCGGCGCAACGCTATTGCCCGGCGGGCGTGTATGAGATTGTCGAAGAGGACGGCGCACCGGTATTCCGCATCAATGCGCAAAATTGTGTGCATTGCAAAACCTGCGATATCAAGGATCCGAAACAGAATATCGTCTGGACGGTACCGGAAGGCGGTGGCGGGCCGAACTACTCCGGGATGTAGTCGGCCGCCCGATTCCCTATTTCGGCTGCATCCTGATCGCGCCGTCGATGCGAATGGTTTCACCGTTGACAACCGGGTTGCCGTAAATAAATGCCGCCGTGTCGGCGTACTCTTCAGGCCGACCCAGACGTGGTGGAAACGGAATTTGCCTGCCGAGCGATTCCTGCACTTCGTCAGGCATGCCCGCCATCATGGGCGTCATGAAAATGCCCGGTGCGATCGTGTTTACGCGAATCCCGAACTGAGCGAATTCACGCGCCAGCGGCAACATCATGCCGACCACCCCGCCTTTGGAGGCTGAATACGCGGCCTGACCGATCTGTCCCTCAAAAGCTGCAACTGATGCCGTACTGATGATGACGCCGCGCTCACCCTCAGCGTTGGGTTCGTTCAGTTGCATGACCGCGGCGGCTTCCTTGGTAACATTGTAGGTTCCGACCAGGTTGATCTGGATAACACGGTTGAAATTCTCGGCGGGCCACGGTCCGTCACGGCCCAGCGTGCGGCCAGCCGTTGCGACACCGGCGCAGTTCACCGCAAGGGTAATGCCACCCATGAACGCACTTGCCGCCTGTATTGCCGCCTTGACCGCCTCTTCGCTGGCAACATCGGTACGTATAAACCTGGCGCGGTCCCCCAGTTTGCTGACGCTCACGGCCCCCTGTTCTTCGTTGATGTCGAGCAGAACGACCTGGCCGCCAGCGGCAATGACGCGTTCTGCGGTTGCAAATCCAAGCCCGGACGCGCCCCCGGTGATCACGGCTTTCGCTGATTCAAGATTCATTATTATTCCTCAATCAATGTCTTAAACGGTTTCGATACCGATAGCGACTGCCTCGCCACCACCAATGCATAAGGATGCGATACCGCGTTTCAGTCCCCGGTTCCGCAGGGCGTGCAACAAGGTAACAATAATTCGCGCGCCCGATGCGCCGATCGGATGTCCCAGGGCGCAGGCGCCGCCGTTGATATTCACTTTCGCGTGGTCGAGACCGACATCGGCCATCGCTGCCATCGTAACGCAGGCGAAGGCTTCGTTAATTTCATACAAGTCGACATTGTCCGGGTCCCAGCCCAGTTTGTGATGCAGCGCCTTCACAGCAAAAACTGGCGCCGTTGTGAACCACTCGGGTTCGTGCGCATAGCCTGAATGCCCGGCGATTGTCGCGAGCGGCTGCAAGCCGCGTTTGTCGGCCTCGGCGGCGCTCATCAACAATAATGCTGCAGCGCCGTCCGAAATTGACGAGGAACTGGCGGCCGTGACCGTGCCGTCTTTGGCAAATGCCGGTCGCAGTGTCGGAATTTTCTCGATTCGGGCGCTACCCGGACCTTCGTCGTCGGTGACAATGACTTCGCCTTTTCGACCCCTTGTCGCGACGGGCGTGATTTCAGCGTCAAATGCGCCTGCAGCCATGGCTTCGCGGGCACGCGTGACCGACGCGATGGCAAATGCATCCTGATCTTCGCGGCTGAAACCGTATTTTTTCGCGGTAATTTCGGCGAAATGGCCCATCATGTTGCCATCGGACGGATTCTGCAGCCCGTCAAAGAACATGTGGTCGAGAATCTCCTGGTGTCCCATCCGATACCCGCCTCGAGCTTTGGGCATTAAGTACGGTGCATTGGTCATTGATTCCATACCGCCCGCGACAACAACACTGGCGCTGCCAACTCGAATCAGGTCGCTACCGAGCATCGCCGTTTTCATGCCGGATCCGCACACCTTGTTAAGCGTGGTGCAGCCGGCACGAAGCGGCAGCCCGGATTTCAGCGCTGCCTGTCGCGCCGGCGCCTGGCCGAGCCCGGCCGGCAGAACGCAGCCCATCAGGACCTCGCTGACATCGTTGGCGTCAATCCCGGACTCGTTAATACATGCGCGAATAGCCGCTGCGCCAAGTTCGGGGCTTTGTGCATCTGAAAGGGATCCCTGGAACGCACCAAGAGGCGAGCGTTTTGCGGCAACGATGACTACTTCGTGAGAACTCATAATTTATTGGGCCTTTGTCGGGTTAAGCCAGGTCAGGTTCGTCGAGGGCGGCAATTATCTGTTGTCTGGAGGCCTCTGCCAATTGTCGATGGTCGCCATAGTCCTCGTCGCCGGGTGCGATCGCGGGCAAAACATCAATAAAGAGCTCGGTGCGGCGTGGCAGCCAACAATCAGCGGGCAGCATTTTGCGCGTACCGGATATCGCGATTGGAACAACCGGCAACTCGCCTTTTACCGCGGCGACAAAGGCTCCTGCGCGAAACCGGGCGACACCCGGCTCCAGGCGAAAAGTGCCTTCCGGAAAAAAACCCAGCGATTCGCCGCCCCTTGCCGCCTTGACCAGTTGTCGCGCGTCACGCGAGCTGCCGCTGGCCTCCTTGCGTTCGACGAACTTCGAGCCGGAGCGACGCAACAGGAAATGCACGACGGGGATATCACGCATTTCGCCTTTGATTACAAAGCGAAAGCGGGAGGGCAGGTAGCCATTTAGCAGAATTCCATCAATAAAACTGGCGTGATTGGCGACAACGATGGAACTGTCCGGCGGCAGATTGTCGATACCCCTGACGGTGACTTTCACGCCGGCCAGAACGAAGATCGTCCTTGCCGCCCAGGTGACCAGTCGCTGTCGTCGCGGTGAGCCCGGAACCAGCAATGCGACGAACAGAGAGAAGACACAGGCCAAAGCGAAGCAGAACAGCGCGTAAAGACCCCAGATTATGTCGATCAGGCGTGTGATCCAGTTCACTTTATGTTAACGCCTTGTGGTTTCTGTGACAGCGGTCACGCCTGATTGCGGGTGCGGTGCCCATACTGAATAACCTTGAAATATCCGTCGTTTGGCGGTGCATTGGCAGTATCAGCGAGGTGTGCTGATACGACGTTTCAGATTTCGGAACGGCGTATGCTACCAGCCTCAACGCCCCGTTGGCAGATGTATCGCGGCAAAGGATTGCGCGGCAGGAAAGTTGAACACTATGGGTAGTAGCAACAAACAAAGCACGCCTGAGTCACTGATCATCGCTCGTTCAGCAGAACTGGTGGATCAGTTTCTTGATGCCATCTGGATGGAACGCGGCCTGTCAAAGAATACGCTCGGCGCCTATCGGGCGGATTTGATGACATTGGCTAGAAGCCTTGCCGAGTCGGAAAAATCGATCGACAAAGCGGAAAAGTCGGACTTGCTGGATTTTATCGGCAAGCGTGTTGAGAGTGGCGCCAAGCCGCGGTCAACCGCCCGCCAGCTTTCGAGCTTCCGCCGCTTCTATCGCTACATCATGCGCGAAGGCGCACGCAGCACGGACCCGACTGCGGACATCGACATGCCACGAATTGGACGTTCGTTGCCGAAGTCATTGTCCGAGGACCAGGTCGACTCGCTGTTGAATGCGCCGAATACCGATGAGCCCCTGGGTCACCGCGACCGGGCAATGCTGGAATTGCTTTATGCGACCGGTTTGCGCGTATCGGAGCTGATCAACCTGAAGCAGATGCAAGTCAACTTCAACCAGGGTGTGCTGCGCATTGTCGGTAAGGGCGACCGCGAGCGCCTGATTCCACTGGGCGAAGAATCACAGCGCTGGCTGAAAGAATTCATCAACGGGCCTCGCATGGAAATACTCCTGGAGCGCCAGACTGACTACCTGTTTCCGACACGGCGCGGTGATCGCATGACGCGTCAGGCGTTTTGGCACATTATCAAGCGCTACGCCGAAAAAGCCGGTGTGCGTCAGAAGATGTCGCCGCACAGCCTGAGGCATGCATTTGCAACGCACTTGTTGAATCGCGGCGCGGACCTCCGTGTGGTGCAGATGTTGCTGGGACACAGTGATCTCTCGACCACCCAGATTTACACCCATGTCGCGAGGGAACGCCTGAAGGACCTGCACGGCGAACATCACCCGCGCGGTTAACGGGCATCAATTCAGGTTCGGCTTCGCGCCGGGCTCTGGTAGACTTCGCGCAGCCCGGGAACTGACCCGGTCCGACCCGGTCTCAACAGGCATGTAATGCCACCCTATTAATTCCAGGAACCTGCCGCATGAATCGCACCTACGCCGTCGTCTTGCCCGTCCTTGCCGCTGGCCTGTTGCTCAGCAATTCCGTTGCCGCAGACGACGCACCGGAGCTCGAGGCAGTGCGCGCGAAGATGAATGCGATGTTTGAAGAAATCAAACCCGAAAACGTCTACCAGAGCCCGATTGATGGCTGGTACACCGTCCAGAAGGGATCCATTGTCGCCTACGTGTCCGAAGACGGTCGCTACCTGTTGCAGGGAGACCTGATCGATCTGGACGAACAGGTCAATCTCAGCGAACGAAGCCGGGTTGACGCACGACGCGCATTGATTTCTTCACTGACCGAAGACCAGGGAATTTTGTTTTCACCTGAAAAGGTGAAGTACCGGGTCACTGTTTTCACAGACGTCGACTGCACCTATTGTCGAAAACTGCACAGCCAGATCGAGGAATACCTGGCCCAGGGCATCGCCGTTCGTTACATGCTGTACCCGCGAAACGGGCCCGCATCGCCCTCTTGGAAAACCTCGGAGGACGTCTGGTGTGCGACGGACCGTCAAGGTGCTCTGACGGCGGCGAAACTTGATCGCAGCTTCGAGTCGCACAAATGCAATACCTCGCCGGTTACCGAAAGCTATGTGCTGGGCCAGGATGTTGGCCTGACGGGCACGCCGGCTATTGTTTTCGACGACGGCACGCTGATCAGCGGCTACTTGCCGCCAGAGGCACTGACCGCACGGCTGCAACGCGCCGCCGGTAATTGATCGGACGATCCGGCTAGTTTTCGCTTTCGGGTTTCAGGTCTTTGTTCCGAAGCTCATGAAAATGAACGCCGTTATTTTTGCCGCGATCTTGAAAGTACATCTGCAAGGCAAAGCGGCCACTTCGAAACGCCAGGTCGTCCCAGGGAATTTCGTCTTCGCTGAATAGGCGGGCGTCGAGGCTTTCGTCGCCGACTT
>DDIP01000138.1 GCA_002338605.1 Proteobacteria bacterium UBA1847
CCATCAAGCCGTCATTGATCCAGGCGTGGACCGATTTTGAGAGCGAGAATCCCGGCAATCCAATGGTAAAAGGGGTGGCCAGCAACTGACGGTAAACATCGTTCCACGGCCCGTTCGCGATTGCCAGGGCGATAACCGCGCATATCAACAGCAGCATGCCGCTGGTTGTCTGGCGCTGAATAAACTCGTCAAGTGGCGTGAGAACACGATCGAACGCGGCCTCCCACGGCGCCATGTACCCCTGATCGGTGGGTCCCTGCTTCAGCGACTTATCCCCATACATTATTAGCGGGTGCCGGGTCGCCCGCCAGCGATCTTGCGCACCGGTGACTCATTGGATGTGAGCGAAACTACGAGTGCAGCATCAGAACCGGAATATCTGCGCGATGCAACATGTGATCCGTTACGCCACCGAATATACGCTGCCGAAGACGGCTTCGGCTGTAAGCACCCATGACGAGAAGGTCTGAATTGGTATCCTTGTAGGCCTTCATGAGCGCTTTAGGGTCATCAGACCCGCGCGCGCGGACACGTTTGCTCTTGACGCCCCAGAAGCGAAGATAGGTCGCCAGTTGCCCGGACTTCGGGCCGAGATCGGTCTCAGGGCCACAGGTGATGATATTGACCTCATCGGCAAGCTGAAGGAGCGGCATGGCCGCGGCGACGGCTTTCGCAGCTTCCACGCTTTGATTCCAGGCAATGCTGATACGCTGGCCAACCGTTTGCTTCCCGGACTGTGGCAGGATCAGTACAGGGCGGGATGAGTTCATCAGTGCGGCGGACAGGAACATCCCGGCGATTTTGCCACCCTTGGCAGCCGGACGGGAGACGATTATCAGGTCTGAAACAGGGCCCATGATCGAAATCACTTTGTCCGGGGACCCGACCTTTTCGAGCCAGAGGGCACCGTGTTTGGACCCAGGCCTTGTGATAAGGGAGTAATCATTGGCCTCGGCAACTCTTGTAAACAGCGCTTTCGCGGCTGCGCCACCTATCTTCTTTTTATTGCCTTTCCAGACAGATTCCCACGCAGCATCGATATCCGCGACAGAGCCAAGGCTCGCTGGCAAAGCAATATCAGAATGGCGGTGGGGCCGAATGTGACATCCGGACACACTGGCATCCAGTTTGCTGCCCAGGTCGAAAGCGGTGCGTAGTGCGACAGCGCATTCCGGTCGATCGGCAACCGGTACATATATTATTCGCATCTTAAAGTCTCCGTTGGTTTTCGGCAGATCGTGTATCTGACATGTTTTTCACGCCTCGGTCACCGGGCTCGTGAAGCCTGGTGGTTTTACGGTCAATACTGAGCAATCAATCTGGTTCAAAATGGTTTCCGCCGTATTGCCGATAACGAAGCCGGGTATTCCCGTTCGACCGACTGTGCCCATTACGACGAGTTCTGCGTCTATCTCCCGCACGAGTGTTGGCACCCAGTGACGGGCGCTTCCTTCGGGCAGTTGGATCTTCGGTTCGAGATAGTCAGCTGCCTCTGCGCAATGCGTCGCAATCAGCAAATTCAGCCAATGTCTGCGCTCCATTTTCTCCTTTTCAACCATCGTATCGACCTCGTCGTTGGTGATGGCAGTGCGCGGCGATCGAAGGAAACTCTCATGTGGAAGCCGCCAGGCGTGCACAACATGCAATTCTGCAAACTCCGCCAAAGCTATTGATGTCGCCAACTCGAGAATCTGGCCGTTAAGATCGTCCACTGTGTGATTTTCAGGATCGTAGTCCACAGCAGCAACGATTTTGCGATAGCCCTGTTGTTGTGTCGATTTGACGATCCAGACCGGTGACGGACAGTTGCGCAGCAAACTTAAGTCGGTGCTACCGAAAAGGTGTGAAACGCGCTCAATGCTCTCGGCACTCTTGATCACCAAATCGTGCTGGTACTGCTGAACCTCGCGAATAATCTCCAGAAATACTTTGCCGACCAGAACCTTCACATCGATTGTTGACCCAGCCGGCGTTTTCCCCGATATGAGTGACGCAAGCTCATCTCGTCGTTGCTCAATCATTGCGTGACGTAGCGCATTGGGCTTGTATCGGGGCGCACGTGTATTCTTTCCCACGTCGTCAATGACGCCAACGACAGTGAGCTGCGCGTGATTGGCGGTCGCAATCGCCACGGCTTGATTCAGCGCGACGGAATCATCTGTGCCCGGACTTGCAACAAACAAGATATTTGAAAAAGGCCTCATTGGGTTACTGCCCCGGATACAGAGCGATATTGGGCCAGAAATGCCTCATCCTTTTGCGATGCGCACTGTAGCGTCCAAATGGCTACTGGATTTCAGTGAGTTCGTTATCAAGCATGCGTGTTCTGATTTCTCAAGTAGGCGCATCGCCTTCTGTTCGTCCGTCGCTTGCGGCACGTCGAGTATAGCGAGCAGCTTGATTTCGGTAAACCGGGTAACGTTGTCAATGCGATCAAGGGTGCCTTCGGCTTCGCATTGCAGCGATATCCAGTCGAACTTCGACGCGCCGGCAATCGCCCTGAATGTCAGGATGAAACAGTCGGCAACTGCCGCAATCAAGAGCGTCTCGGGTGACCAGAGGTCGCCCGGGCCGCCGAACTCGGCGGGTGGCGCGGACCTTATGCCGGTCAAGCCCTCGCTTGTCAGGTCAACATTGCCATCGCGGTTTGCCACGGCTGTCACTGCATAGTTGTGTGGATAATTCTGCATTTTTTGATCCCCTCGATTCATGAATCCAAAAAGCAAATGTCGCAATCCCCGTTACTCGGGCACGACGGGGCCCAGCATAGGTCGGGCGCAAATCGCATCATAGTGGTGATTGCCGCCACTCGATGTGGCAATCCCGTAGCTTGACAGATTTGCCCGCGCTATTGGAGCAGTGCTGCGACTGACTTGATTGGCGCATGTGGAAAGCCGGTAGTTGAACCTTGGCCCTGGCGTGCGACAATAACGAGAACTTCCCGATGCGCACACCATGAAAAAGCCAGCAAAAATAAGATCGGAAACGACGCAACTGACAGATCGGCGGCGCTTCACCGAGACACTGCTCAATAATCTGCCTGGAATGGCTTACCGTTGTGCCAACGACCGACCCTGGACGATGGTTTTTGTCAGCGGCGGTTGCGAGGCGCTGACCGGACACAAG
>DDIP01000056.1 GCA_002338605.1 Proteobacteria bacterium UBA1847
GTTCTGAGAGACCACGAAGCACTTCCAGCCGCGATTCGATCTGACGAAGGCGTGTCCATGTCTGCCGTCGCTGGTTCTCGAGCTCATTGACGGACGATCCCAATGACGAGAGTCGCAAGGCTGTTTCTTCGAGAGCTGCGTCAAGTCTATCCATGTGGGCGCGAAGCACGGAAGCATTCTCTTGAATTTCGATCTCGGCAAGCTGGTCCCGAATTTGGCGGGCTAGTTGCTCTAAAATTTCTCCCTTCGCCTCCAGTCTCGCATGCGATACTCGCCGTTCATCGGATGCCACAACTGCCGCATCATCCTGTCCGGAGAGCAGCAACCGAAACACAGACTTCTCGACAGTTTTCGTTGTGTACTGCCCCGACAAGAGTGGTGAGCGAGATCGAATGATGTCTTCTTCTGAGATGACCATGAGATGCGCAAGATCCCGAAAACTCAGCGACCGCGTCTCACCACGAGCATTCTTGCGAACTAGCTTGCCCGAGAGACCTGTCAGATCCAACAAGAAATGTGAGATCGTGTCCTCTCGATCGGCTTCGTGTTGTTCTCGCAACACACTTTCCGAACCATCCGGCTGGCGCAGTGTAAACGCACCGCCACGAAGAGCTCGCGAAAGTACGAACGTTGCGCCATCCGCAAGTGCCTTAATCTCCAACACAGCATTGTCGTAACTGCGTGCCTCGGGAATTTCTGCAGGCTCAACACCGGCTCCAAGGAGGTAGTCGATGCACTGAAGGATGAATGTCTTCCCGGTATCTGATGGCCCGCTGATAACATTGAGCCCGAAACCGAATCGCACCTCCGCGTCTTCGACACCGTTGCCCGTGAGTGCGACCCGAACAAGCTGGAAGCCGTTCTCTCTTGTCATGGTACGTCCTCCGCCCAAAGGACCGAATCCATTTCAAACTCAGCACCCCATTCACCGAGATGTTCCTTCACAAAGGTATCGAGGTCACTGTCAGAGTAGGACGTAAATAAATCCACTACCCACTCGGCTCGATCGCGTAATGCATGAACATACTCCGAGACCATCGCATCCAGAAATGAGCCTGTGCGCTCAGTTGCAACATAGGCAACACCGGACTCGCGATACAGTTCGTCGGTTAACCCTCGACTCATGTACAGCAATAAACCACGGTGAAGAGTGTCTCGCCGCACGAGTAACTCACCACTACGATAGGGAGTCTTGGGGTGCAGTCCTGGGGGACCGTCTGGAACGTCATCGGAATGAACAAGCAAATAATCATAAATGATCAATCGCTGGAGTGTTGCTTGCGCAGGATACAGCGCGTAGAGAAGCACAGCAGCACGCAGGCCGCTTTCAACGGGGCTGTTAAATGGTGACGAAATATTCTGCGATGTTTCCGTCATGTTCGTACCCATCTCAAATCGACACGATCATTGGCTAATTGATGGCACATGCCACCACGATCTCTCAGGTGCATCCGTGGAACGAGCGGATGCGCTGTCAATTGCAAGGCTCTGGCGGTCCTGACAACCCCAAGCAGACGGCGATAGCCGTTTTCAAAGTCATCCCGAAGTACATCACGTATGCCGGCGTGAATCTCCTCCTGCAACTGTTCAAAAGAACCCTGCGGGAGAGTGTCCCGCGAAAAGCTCCGAAGGGATTCAGCGCTGTAAAACTCCTGTCGGGAATCACCATAATGTGCGACAAGATTGGTGTCGTCTTGAATATCCGCAACGCTCGACACTTTTCGCCCGTGCAATTCCGAATACGCCTCAAAGATTTTCCGGAGATAGATTGTTTCCAGTTGATCGGGCTCCATTGGGGGCGTCGGAACCTCTGGCCGAGGCGGCAATCCTCCACCAAATCGCGCTATATGCCAGGGAGTGGTGCGATGCTGCTCCAGTAGCGTCAGTGGTGGAATGGACCCAAAGATTGAAAAGTCGAGGTTGTTTAAGTAGTCCCGCAAGTCACCTTCGAGCGGCACATTCCCAGTACTTGTAATCGATGAGCGGCACTTGCTGCCCCAATTGGCAATAAGCCCAGCTTTCAGTTCATCTGGCTTCCCAAGCAGCTTACCGAGCGTAGTGCCCACGCCCTGTGGGGCAATGAATCGGTACTGGCGTGGGTACGTGAATTCATCGCGGTGCGTGTAGTACACCAACTTGCCAAGTTCAATCCAGATGTCCGAAGGCATCAGCGGGTGATCATAGTGCTTGCACTGATAGTTGTCCCAAACATTAGTGTTTGATTCCTCCGGTACAGCAATGACATCGCGACCCATGTCGCCCGCACCTCCGCATCGTTCAACACGTGCATACCGCGATTTGAGAGAATGAGCCCACTCAAGGACGAAGTTCTCCCACTGTGATGAGCTGAAAAGACGAATGCGCTCGATCGGAGCGATTACTGGTCCGGATACCACGGTGTCAGCATTTGGCGCTGGAGGTGGTGGCGGTTCGGGCAGCGTGATCATGTCGCTCATACCGGGACCTCGCAGTTCATCAGGCGCGGCAGGAGGAGGTCGCGGGCTCTTGTAAGTCGCGAAACTTGCTCGTGTAGTATTTGCATTTGCTGAAACGAGGTTTTTACAATCCCGTCAAACTCTCTAAGTAATATTGGAGGTGGAATAACTAAAGGGATGGATGAGAACTTAGTTTTATTTACGTTAGGCATCGTAGCACCACCTCCCATCGCCTCCAATAAAGGCTTCAAATCAATTAATGCAAAGAGGCTGTAATACCGCATGTAGTCTTTGCGTGGAATGACTGCATTTATCTGCTGATTGGTTTGGCACAAACTACTAGTGATAGAAACAACACCGAGTTTTGCGCCGATAGACGCGACTAATATGGTGCCAACCGGTAACGTCTTATTGGATTGGGTCGCAACCCCTCTTTCTGAAAGTGATTCTTCCGTTTCTATTATTATTCGGCTGCGATGCATGTCG
>DDIP01000400.1 GCA_002338605.1 Proteobacteria bacterium UBA1847
TGGCGGCTACAATCGCAAGGTTCGTGATGCCATTGCGGCCGGCAAGCCGCTGAAGGACCCGATATTCAAACCACCGGAGTTATTTGACGTCGACAAGCCTATCGAACACCCGACACTCACGCCATTGCCGTTTATTGTCGTGATCATCGATGAGCTCGCTGACATGATGATGATTGTCGGCAAGAAAGTCGAAGAGCTAATCGCCCGGCTTGCACAAAAAGCGCGAGCATCGGGAATTCACATGATTCTTGCGACACAACGCCCATCGGTCGATGTCATCACTGGGCTGATTAAGGCCAATGTGCCCACTCGAATCGCGTTCCAGGTGTCGGCTAAAGTTGACTCACGCACCATTCTCGACCAGATGGGTGCCGAAAATCTGCTGGGGCATGGCGACATGTTGTATCTGCCGCCCGGAACTTCGTTACCGATCCGCGTGCACGGCGCATTTGTCTCGGACAATGAAGTGCACGCCGTGGTGCGGCATTTAAAGAAAAGCGGCGCGCCACGCTATATCGATGAAATTCTGGACGGTCCGTCGAGTCCAACACCGGGGCTGACTGGAATTGACAAGCCGGGAGACTCCGGCGATGCGGAGCAAGACCCACTTTATGACCAGGCTGTGCAGGTTGTACTGGAGACCCGCAAGGCGTCGATATCCGGCGTTCAGCGACGACTCAAGATTGGTTACAACCGGGCGGCAAGAATGGTCGAATCGATGGAAGAGGCTGGCATGGTCGGTCCATTGCAATCAAATGGTTCTCGGGAAATTCTGGTACCGAATGCAGCAAAAGATGACTAAATCAAATACTTTGTGCACGGTAACGCTGTTGCTGATGGCCATTCAGGCAGAGGCGCAGTCCGCCGCAGACGATCTCGGGCAGCGTCTTATCAATGACTTTGTAAACAAGGTTATTACACTCGAGGGCAACTTCGAGCAGTCGCTTATCGATGCGGAAGGGTCCATTATTGACCGTAGCAGTGGCACATTGGAAATAGAACGGCCCAAGCGGTTTCGATGGTCTTATGCCGATCCGTACGAGCAGTGGCTGGTTGCCGATGGGCTCAATATCTGGAGCTACGACCTCGACCTGGAGCAGGTGACGGTCAAGCCACAGGCCGATGCACTCGCGAATACGCCGGCACTTTTGCTTGGAGGGTCCGATCGGGCGCTCGAACAATTTGATTACGGCGGTACGACCGTGGAGAAAGTCACGACCTGGGTACGACTCGAACCGAAAGACAAGAGCAGTGGATTTAACCGGGTCGAACTCGGGTTTATCAACGAACAACTGCGGCGCATGATTTTTTACGACAATCTTGAGCAAACGACACTGATAGCGCTCGATCAGGTCAGGATTAATGAACCGATCGACGATGAGCGCTTTCGTTTTGTCGTGCCGCCGGATGTCGACCTGGTTGGGACACCCGTGGTGGCCGAAGCCACGACGCCCTGATGCTGCCGCTTCGCCACCTAAGGCGCTGGCAAATGGCCAGTCTGTTGATACTGATCATGGTGCTGATTGCCGCACTGATGCCGGCCGTGTGGTTTTGGGACGACCGGGTCAAGGGTATTGCATGGTTCCAGTCAGTCGACAAGTGGTTGCATGGCATCACATTTCTTGTCCTGACAGTTTGGTTCGCGGGCCTGTATAAAGTGCAGTCCTATTGGCGCATCGCTCTGGGATTGCTGGCTTTCGGTTTATTGATTGAGTTGTGCCAGCGCATGGTGACCTACCGCACCGCTGACTGGCTCGACGTTGGTGCCGACGCGGTCGGCATTATCGCCGGTCTCGCGATTTCCCTTGCCGGTGCCGGAGGCTGGAGTCAACGGCTGGAAGCACGGTTGGTCGGCGACCGGAGCTGATTGTGGCTGACCTGTTCGCCACCGAGCATGACCTCGGAAGCCCGCTGGCTGATCGCATGCGACCAGCCGACCTATCGGAATTCTACGGGCAGCGTCACCTGTTGGCCGACGGCAAGCCGCTGCAACGCGCGATTGCACAGGGGCGGACGCACTCCATGGTGTTCTGGGGCCCACCCGGCACGGGGAAAACAACGCTGGCGCGTATGATAGCGACGACGACCGATTCGCATTTCATTGCGCTGTCGGCGGTGATGGCAGGTGTTAAGGATATTCGAGCCAGTGTTGCCGAAGCCGAACAGCATCGGCAAATGCGAAATCGCGGAACCGTCCTGTTCCTGGACGAAGTGCATCGATTCAACAAGTCGCAACAGGATGCATTTCTTCCCTTCGTCGAAAACGGAACACTGACGTTTATCGGCGCAACGACAGAGAATCCTTCTTTCGAATTGAACAATGCGTTGCTCTCTCGCGCGCGTGTCTACGTGCTCAAGATGCTCGAGGTTGACGAACTCGTCGAGATCTTGAATCGTGCACTGAGAGACTCGGCTCGCGGGCTGGCTGACCGTTACACAATCAAAAGCGAATCCATCGCGCTGCTCGCAAGTGCTGCCGACGGTGACGCAAGACGCGCACTGAATCTGCTCGAACTGGCGGCCGATCTGGCCGATGACGGGAACATTAGCGATGTGATAGTCAACGAAGTCGCCTCTGGCAATCGCAGGCGATTCGACAATCAGGGCGAGTATTTCTACGATCAGATATCCGCTTTGCACAAGTCGATCCGGGGCACAGATCCGGATGCTTCGTTGTATTGGCTAATGCGCATGCTTGATGGTGGCTGCGACCCGCTTTATATTGTGCGCCGACTGATTCGCGTTGCGTCGGAAGACATTGGTAACGCCGATCCGCGTGCCTTGCAGATCGCCCTGAACGCATGGGAAACACAGGAACGACTCGGAAGTCCGGACGGCGAGTTGGCAATTGCACAGGCCGTCGTCTACCTTGCTTGTGCCGCCAAGAGCAATGCTGTCTATGTGGCGACCAAAGCTGCGATGGAAGACGCACAGAAACGCGGTTCACTTGAAGTTCCGATGCACCTTCGCAATGCGCCGACACGACTGATGAAAGACCTGGGCTACGGTGAACAATATCGCTATGCACACGACGAGGATGCCGCGTTTGCTGCCGGTGAGAAGTACTTTCCCGACGACATGAGCCCGACGAAGTATTATCATCCCGTGCCTCGCGGTCTCGAGATCCGGATTCGCGAAAAACTCGACGAATTGGCACAACTCAACAAACGAAACCAATCCAGAAAACCGAAATGATCGATCCGAAATTGCTCCGCCAGTCCACCGCAGACGTTGCCGCTAACCTGGCGCGCCGCGGCTATATTTTCGATACCGAGGTCTACCTGGCGCTGGATGAAAAGCGCAAGTCGTTGCAGGTGGAAACGCAGAGGCTCCAGAAGGAACGGAACGCCAGCGCCAAATCAATTGGTATGGCGAAGGCAAAAGGCGAAGATATTAGCCCGCTGTTGGCGGCCGTCGAAGACTTGGGTTCGGAACTTCTGAAAAGTGAAGCAGCGTTGCAGGAAGTGCAGGGCAAATTGTTGGACATCGAGTTCGATTTGCCGAACCTCCTCGATGACAGCGTCCCGGATGGGAAAGACGAAAACGACAACGTCGAATTGAGGAGCTGGGGTAAGGCTACCGAGTTTCAATTTAAGGTTCGCGATCATATTGAGATCGGTGAAAGTCTGGGCATGCTCGACTTCGACGCGGCAAGCAGTATCTCTGGTTCCCGTTTCCTCGTCATGACCGGTGCGCTCGCGCGCCTGCAGCGAGCCTTGATTCAGTTCATGCTGGACACGCACACAATCGAGCATGGCTATACGGAAACCTACGTACCGTACCTCGTTCACGCGCATGCGCTGGTCGGCACGGGCCAGTTGCCGAAGTTCGAGGAGGACCTGTTCAAAACGGACGGCGATACACCGTTTTACCTGATTCCAACAGCAGAGGTTCCTGTCACCAACCTGGTCCGTGACACGATGCTGGAAGCCGGTCAATTACCACAGCGCTACACGGCTCATACGCCGTGTTTCCGTTCCGAGGCCGGATCCTATGGCAGGGACACGCGCGGTATGGTGCGCTGACATCAGTTCGAAAAAGTCGAACTCGTGCATTTTGTCGCGGCCGATGAGTCCATGCAGGCGCTTGAATCCCTGACGAGACATGCCGAAGTCATCCTGCAAAAACTCGAGTTACCTTACCGGGTGGTCGCACTGTGTGCCGGGGACGTCGGGTTCGGCGCGGCCAAAACTTACGACCTTGAAGTCTGGCTGCCGGGCCAGGGCAAATTCCGCGAGATATCCTCGTGCAGCAATTACAACGACTTTCAGGCACGTCGCATGAAAGCGCGGCGTCGCAATCCCGACACGGGCAGGCCCGAACTCATCCATACGCTGAACGGCTCAGGTGTTGCGGCAGGGAGGGCTTTGATCGCGGTGATGGAGAACTACCAGAATGAAGACGGAAGTGTCCGAATTCCTCCTGTTCTGCAGCCGTACATGGCCGGCGCTGACCTCATCGCAAAGCCATAAAAAAAGGTCGAAGCCCTGCAGGGCTTCGACCTTTCCAGGTGTGATTGTCTAGTCGCGACTCATAAACAGGCGCAGCACATACCAGAACATCAGCGCGATCGATGCGAACAACGCCATTGCTGCGGCAACGTATCGATCTTGCGGGTAGTGATTCATGATATTTGATGTGTCATACAGCACGGCTGCACCCGCGAATCCAATCATTGCGACCGAAAACCAGGTACCGAGCTGAAACCCGAACAGGATGGATGCGACAATGCCGACGAGCGCCAGGATTCCGCCCCATACCAGGATGCCCCGCAGGAAAGTAAAGTCCTTGCGAGTAATCATCGCGGTGGCGACGAGACCAACCGATCCCATCAGCGTTACGCCGGCGGCACTTTCGATGACTCCCGGCTGCTGCATTTGGGCGACCAGAATCAGTGGTGAGAAAATAATCGCCTCGGCGCCAACAAACAACGCGAACGCAGCGTACTGCGCCGGGACTGATTCCAGCCGGTGGGCGACGTGCGACGCACCCCATCCGACCAGCATGAATGCGCCCAATGTCATCAACCAGTTGTTCACCATCGCCGGCGCAATGCGCATGGCGATGCCTGAGCTGATCAAATAAGCTTCAATTGCGGCGAAGGCGAGAATCGCCCCGACAACATGTGCATAGGACTTCCAGATGAACTCGGAACGATC
>DDIP01000378.1 GCA_002338605.1 Proteobacteria bacterium UBA1847
GATGTCCAGGTCTGTCCGCCTCTGTCCAGGTCTGTCCGGCGGGATGCTCACCCATGCGTGGCCCGCTCCTGTCCGCTGACCTGTCCGCTCTTGTCCGCGATTGTCCGCCCCCGTGTCCGCAATTGACCGCTTCTGTCCGCTCTTGTCCGCTCGGCCCGTCAGCCGCCACCCCGGCTTCCCAAGCTGAATGTCGAGGGTTCGAGCCCCTTCGCCCGCTCCACTAAGCCTTTGTGTTTGCGCGAGTTACGCGCGCGCGTCGATGACGAGCGGACAGGCGGCGCTACCGAGTGGCCAGATCCTGGCGGTTACGTTCCGGCCACACGATCGAGGCTATCACTCGAACTGGCCCTCGAAATCGACTTGGCGGGGTCGGGAACGAGGGTGCGCTGCGGTAGAGCGTCAGCCTCCGGGCTGACCAATCCTACCGGGCAGGTAGCGGTGCGCGAGCCACCCCCATAGCATCGGCCGCACCCCCCTTGCCTCGGAGGATGACATGCGCTCGATGCTCGCCCGCGTTGCCCTCGAACTCTCCCCCGCCCTTTCCCCCGCTGCCTCCGCGCAGGCCACCCGATCCACAATGCCGTAAGCATCCATTCACACACCCCCGTCGATCACATCTGTGTCATAGTTGGTTATGACCAACTCTGACACCTTATGTTTCTTATTGTGACTTGTGACATATCGCGCAACGTCAAGGACAACACGATTGAATCCCGCGTAGAGACGCCTGATCCAGGGCAAGTCGGCATTGCAAACCATCACCCTACAATTGGCCTTATCGAGTTCTCGCACAACCGCCGCCAAGCGGTTCTGATCCGGCCTTGAAAACCTATCTGCTGTATAGTGTGTAAAAAACGATGTACCGTTCAAAGGAGGATAAGGAGGGTCCAAGAACACGAAATCGCCCCGCGCCGCGCCGTCAAGGGCCTTCTCGTAGGATGCAGACAGAATTCGCGCGCATTTCAGAGCCCTCGCCGCAACTCCCAGATGGCGAATGCCGGGAAAGATTGGGTTGTCCCGCCACCCAAACGGCACATTGAATTCACCATCTTTGTTAACCCGATAAATGCCGTTGAAGCATGTGCGGTTGAGGTAGATAAATCGAGCAGCCTGCGCGGCCGTATAGTATTTTGCCTGATTAAACTGCTCACGAACCCTGAAGTAATGCTCCTCTGAGTCGAGGCCCTTGTGGCGAGCAACGTATCTAGCTATTAGGCCGCAGTTCGCCCTGATGCACCTATAGGTGTTCACCAAATCATCGTTAACGTCCGACAGCACAGCCCGCCGCGGCTGAAGATAGAAGAAGAGTGAGCCTGCTCCTAGGAACGGTTCGTGATAGACACCTTCGTCAACTCCACCTGGAAGCAACTTCGCAAGGTGGCTGGTCATCAGCTGCTTTCCGCCCACCCAGCGAAGTAGAGGTTTAATTGGAGCTTCCCCGCGAAAGTTGACCCTTGAACTGTACAGACCGTTGGGAGCCTTTGGAGACTCGATCACGACTCACTTCCCTGTTCTCTAGTCGATGAATGCTGGCGTCCAGATCGCGCCGTCACTGCTGCTGCCCCCCGCCTTGAGAGCCGTCGTAGAGCCCACGCGAAAAGCCGCGCAGCTCTGGTCCGCGTCCTCGCACCGTGAAGCGCACTGGGAAGGGGCGAGCGCTGGTCCCCCTGAGCCCTGTCGCTACGTGCCGCAATCGCGGCCGAAAAACAGATTCCTAGCGATGAGTGGGCTGCAGACTCCAGTGCTTGGCGCGTTTCGGAAGCCACGAGCGCGACAGTAACGGTTCGAACGGTACCCCGTCCAGCGGAAAAGGCGTGCAGTCTAGACAACTGCACCTTCTGCGCCTGACTCACGACAATGCGTCCATAAGCCTGATATAAGCACGCCCTGCATTGCGAATCTCGTACCGTAACCGCTCGCCAGTCGCCTCCAGTCTGCGTGCCAACTCGGGGACTCGCTTCAGGACTTTGTTCGCATTATTGTGAAGAATCTCGCTCCCACTTGCCGCCGTAGCCAACTGAATCTCATCGCAAGACAGCGGCCGACTGGCCGCCTGCAATGCACGCAGGCACCGATACAGCTGATTGTGCTCTCGACGATGACGGGGAGCAACGCCGTAATAAATCCCACTCGGTCGGCCAGAGCTCTGACGCGTGAGTATCGCGTCAATCTGATCACAGTACTCCTGAAGCGCGCCTTCGTTGTTGATTCGGACATCCGCAAACTCTTCGGCAACCCTCAACAGCCCAAACGCCCATTGCTGCTTATCGTTCTCACCAAATTGCCTCCGGCCACCTGGCTCCGCTTCTCGCCTACGCATTACGTGACGTTCGAAGCGAGTTCTTTCAGTCGCGTCCACCAGTATTACGGTTGAATCCGGCCACTCCGCTTTTACTACTTCTAGCTCCTCGAAGGTACGAAACCCAGTAATGACAATATCGAGATCTGAATCATCGATCATTTCACGCACTATCCTGCGAGCTATCGCATCGTAGCCCTTGGACTCCAGCACAGACCGAGCAAGCTCGAATGAAGAGCCTTGTCGCAGATCGTAACCATCCATGAAGCTGCGCATGACGCTGCTCGCTTCTATCCACTTGGCTCCGTGTACCTGCCGTGCTCGTTCACCAAAGGTTGATTTGCCTGCGCACGTTCTCCCAACCACGACAAGAACCCTCTGACCAGTTTTGAACTGTGGCGAATCAAAAAGACTCTCCTGCTTGGCGACGCGACCGCGATCGTCTCGACGGGAGTAACTTTGCGGGGGCAGGTTGAGTGCAGCGCAATACTCTTCAAGGCGGTCAATCAGCGCTAGCAAAGAACGGACTCTAAAGTCCCACTGACATGATTCTTCGAAGTCCATTTCACCCAGCCGCTTTAGAGCGCCATTTGGCGTAAACCATCCGTTGAACGTAGACGGCGTGAGCCATGGATAGTGAATTGACTCAACAAACGCTGGAGGTAACATGGCGACGGCGCCAGCAGTCTCTCCGTGGAAGAACACAGGAGCATTCAGGCCCGGCACGTGGAGCGCAATATCCGACTTGACTACGCATGACCTGTTGTGCCCTAACGCGCGCAGCTGCTCGTCCAGCTGCGCAAATGACGTTCGTCCGAACCACTCCTTCACCGCCAACCCCGGGAAGTCCTCAGTAGACGAAAGTGCTTCGATGCGAAGCGATGTGTCTTCTACAAACAGAAGGCTGCTTTTTCCGACGCTCGCCAAGATTTCCGAGAGCGCGGCTGTCAGCAACCGTTCCCTTCCCAGGGAATAGTCCTCCGCATATGGTTCGCTCCTTCCACGAAAATGGCGAAGCACAAGACCTGACTCAGCAAACACGATCCGTGCCTGCAGGAATTTGTGATCGTTCGAGGTATAGAAGTAGACTTCTGGTCTTCGGACTTCCGTGAGAAACACTTCCCGAACAGACGGACGATTCGAACGCGGACTCATGAAGTTGCTCGTGCAAATCCGGAGTTACGGCCCGAGAAAGTACCCAAAGACTCACCTCCATGATGTTGACAAAGCACCTCGAGCTCCTTTCGGAGTTCTGAGTCTGTTCGGACAGTGACCACATACACCAGCGGGCCCAAGCTGCTCATGCCAATGGCGGCACTGGGAATTCGGCTTGCAACTGAGAGAAACTCTCTCACGTTAGGGCTCTGCGCTTCGATTTCCCTCAATTTGAACCCAGTTGCCTGAATCGACGCAATTCCGTCGCGGAGGGCAGCGAAATCGACTAACGCAAAAGCCGGTACCAGTTGGTGATACACAGTTGCTAACGTTGCCAACACCTCCGCCTTGCCGATTGGAGTGTTTGCATGGAAGAATTCTGCCTCGCGCTCTCCATTCAGGATTGTGCCTGGGAGTAGCAGGATCTGAACAACCCATGCGCCGGGGAAGCTGAGCCTCGACACCAGGGGTGGGATTGATTGTGCCGTTCGAAGTGACGATGGAGCCAAAGGCCCATTTGGTTGCGGGTGGCCGCCATCCACAATGACTCCACCCCTAAAGAACGCGTGTACTCCAATGCCGGACGCCCCGCCCCGCTTGCATAATCTCTGCAGTTCCACTGGCGTGCACTTCACGGACATGTGTCGAGAAACGGCCGTGAGAATAGCCAGTTTCAATGCTGTCTTGGTACCCAATCCGATGTGTTGAGGGGGCATTCCACTTAGCTTTACTCCCACGGTAGGAAGGCCCCACGCGGTTCGGGCTGAAGCGATGATCGCCTCACACTCATCTTGTGCGACCTTGTCCAGCGGCACCAGCGCCTCAAACGTGGGGGAGTTGGTAGTCGAGACGGACACTTCTATTGGCAATCCGTTAATTGAGAATCCGATTCCTCCGTATGCCCTAGCAGTTGCCCTGCCAAGGTCAATGAGTGACATGTGAATTCTAGGGTAGGCTCGAACGGTTGTGAAATCGCTCACGTGTGTCCGCCTATTCAGGTTCGCGCGACAACTCACCGTCGCGCCAGATTGTGTCAAAGTGCTTTAGATAGCGATCGAATAGCGCCCCATCTCGCTTGATGAGAAACGTTGGTGTGTTTCTGCTTTGTTCGCGAATTAGGTATGGCCCCCAGAACATTGCATTATCGATTCTAAAAATGTTGATAGAAGGAAGACACCTGAATAGTCGAACCTGAAACGCGCCTGCGGAATTGCGCCGAATCTGCTGGGTGGCGGCAAGAAACGCAAGCACGGAGGTCCTGATGCTGTCTTGCGCGTCTTGTTCTTCGATTGAACGCTGAGCTGCGTAGGATGCTTGTGCTGATGGCGAATCGGGATCAATTATCAGGATCCGTACTTTGGCTCTTGACGCCCATGTCAGGAACTCGTCGCCATAATCCTCCCTCAGGTGTTTCAGTCCAAACCCCATGATATCGATGTTCTGCTCGGCACGCTGAAGTCGACTGTCATACTCCTTCTTGATAGCAACCGATCGATATTCGAAAGCGTCCTCAAATCCAAACGCTCTAAGATGCTCTTGCCTGGAGAGGTCGTCGTAGTGAAACTGAACGTACAAATATAGGACGATACCTGCAATGGCTGTGGCCACTACCGATGTGCCAATGGCGATCGCAATAGGGCTCCGCGTGGCGATGACTATCACGCCTATAGCGAACATTAAGGCATGAGCTAGCCAGTAATTGTAGATTCGCATCTTTTTGAGCCTTTCGACCAGGTTCATAGCTCCCTCCTAGCACTTAATCGCAGGACTGTGGGCGGGCGGCATCGGCGCGAGCCCTGGGATCTCCGTCGCATGATTTGATGCAAGCTCCATAGGCTGCTCAGTCATGCCCCCTCCACCGATGCTTTTTGCTCACGGGTCATAGCCGATTGTCTCTCACTTTGACTTTGGGTCCAATGCGGGCATGCCCACCCCCAACCTCGACACCGCCATCCGCCACGAGATCGACCAGTTCGTCTCGAACCTCACCACGCTCGTGCGCCAGGCCGCGCTGGACGCTGTGAAGGAAGCCCTAGGTGCCACAGGCCCGAGCGTAGCCACACCCGCGCGG
>DDIP01000079.1 GCA_002338605.1 Proteobacteria bacterium UBA1847
CCGACCACCTGGTTCGAAGCCAGGTACTCTATCCAACTGAGCTACGGGCGCTCTGGAGGCGAACAATAATGGTCTTCTCGGCTTAGCACAACTACTTCAGCTTTTTTCTGACGTGAATCCGGTAGACCTCACGCCACTGTACCTCGTCGCTGGACCACTCGAGCTTTCCTTCGAATGCATTCGGCTTCATGTCGAAAAACGCTTTGCCACGTTCGATATGGTTGCGCATGGCCCAGACTGGTTCTTCGATCGGCGTGTGCGGATCCGGACGATGACACGACAGTACTTCGATGTCGGCGGTACCATGGCGTCTGCCGGTGGCGCGGTCGAAGTCGAGACGGTTGTTTGAGAAAATTGGGTCGTCGAGTAGATCGCATCAACTCAATTCCTGTGTACGCCGCCCTAGCCAGCGAAGAGCATTCTCAGTCTTTTCGCTCCAGGGGTGACCAAAGCTCAGCCGAACGAAGTTGGTATACCGGGCAACCGGCGAGAATATGTGTCCTGGTGCGATACTGATACCCGCCTCGATCGCGTTGTCGAACAATTGCTCGGCGTTGACGTTCTTCGGCAGCTCCAGCCAGAGAACCGATCCGCCAACCGGTCGAGACGTTCGAGTCTCGTCCGGAAAGTGTTCCGCAACCATTGCGCGCATGCGCTCGCAGTTTCGTTGCAGAACCGGACGCAAGGACTTGAGGTGCCGGCTGTAGTCGCCGGATGCGAGGAAGTCAGCAAGCGTTAGTTGCTGCAGGAACCCCGATGAGCAGGAAAAAGCGCGTTTCAGACGTGCGATCTCGTTCACGTAATGCCGGGTAACCACCCAGCCAATGCGATAACCGGATGCGGCTGTTTTCGAGAACGACCCGCAGGTCAGAATGCGTGCCTTGCTGCCTAAGAATTGTGCCGGAACCGGGCGAACGCCATCGAATCGGAGTTCGCCATAGACATCATCTTCAACCAGGGCCACGTCATACTTTTCCAGCAGTCCGACCATTTTCCGGCGGTCTTCTTCCGGCATCGTAACGGCAAGCGGATTTCCCAGCGTAGAGGAGAAAAGACAGGCTTTGACGTCGTGGGTATCCAATGTGCGCTGAAGCGCGGCAAGCGTTACGCCTTCCTCTGGGCAGGTATCGACTTCAACGGCGAGCATGCCGAGACTGTCGATCAGTTCAAGCATGCCATGATAAGTCGGCGTTTCAACGGCGATAACATCGCCCGCTGTCGCCACTGCGCGAAGCGCAAGCAACAAGGCTTCCTGCCCGCCGTTGGTGATACATATCTCATCGGGTTCGACCGTCGCACCAACGGTGTCGAGATACTGGTACGCGATTTGTCGGCGCAAGGTCGGTTCACCCAGAGTCGATGCGTATCCGAGGCTTCGCGACTCGGCACGAGACATGACGCGTTTCATGGTTCGATGCAGCGTCTTGGCCGCAGTTTTCGCCATTGACGGATTCGCGATTCCCAATGGAACCAGTTCCGGTCGGTTGATGCCATCGTAGACGCGCTCCATCAGCGGCCTGCAGCAAAGATGCGCCGGCTTCATCGAGCCGGTCCGGGATGTACTGACAATGTCATTGGCGGATCGATGACGGACGTAAAAGCCGGATTTTGGCCGTGATTCAACCTGGCGCCGCCGCTCCAGTTCTATATAGGCCTGTCGAACCGTTGGCACGCTGACGCCGGCGGTCTTGCTCATCTTTCGCAGGGACGGCAGGCGGTCGCCCGGTAGCAAGGTGCCAGAGTCCAGGTTTTCAGCTATTAAATCAATAACTTGTCGATAGAGATAGGTGTCCGCTTGCTTGTCGACGTTGAGCATAACTGTTCATGTCCTATTTCTAGATTTCTGTGTCTGTTATACCAACAAAAATTCCGTACAGTCAATCAACGTTTGAAATTGCCCAGGGAGGCGACAGACATGAACTCACAGAATATCTGCAGTCAGCCGGCCTGCAACGTCGGCCCGGTACAGGAAAGCCGCTCACAGCGCTTCAATCTTCCGGTCACTCACCCGTCGAGGTGGGCGCTCATCCGTGACGTCTTTTTTTCGGCACCCAACCATACCCGTCGCTACCGCGCGTTGAGTCAACAAATGCTTAAGAAAACCGTGAAGCAACTCAACCGTCAGGACTGCGAATGAACAATGCCACGCTCTACGGACTGACCGTCATGATCTGGGGTTCAACGTTTTTTGCAATTGAATTTCAGCTCGGGACGGTCGCGCCTGAGGTGTCGCTTGTTTATCGATACGCCGCCGCCAGCGCGTTGCTGTTTGTCTGGAGTCGATTCCGGGACCTGTCACTTCGATTCAGTCGGTTTGAGCACGCCTGGTTTTTCCTCCTCGGCATGTTGCTGTTCGGTGTCAACTACATTCTCGCCTATCGAGCGCAAATTCATATTACGTCGGCATTGACGGCGATCGCTTTTTCGTCGTTGGTGTGGATGAACATCATCAACGCACGCCTGTTTTTCGGTACCCGTGCCGGGCGTGGTACCTTGTTCGGCGCCCTACTCGGCGTCATCGGCATGTTCTACCTGTTTGCACCGCAAATTCGCGACGTTTCGTTTACGGATACAGCGTTCTTCGGTTTCTTTCTCGCAATCGTCAGCGCTTTAGTCGCGTCTTTCGGCAACATGGTTTCACAGGCCACGCAACGCGCACGCCTACCGGTTGTCCAGACCAATGCCTGGGGCATGTTCTACGGAACAATTTTTATCGCCGCATACAATGGCGTGAACGGGCATGAGTTCACGTTCGACTGGTCTGCAAGCTATGTAATTTCCCTGGCATACCTTTCCGTCTTCGGCTCGGTCATTGCGTTTGGCGCCTACCTGACATTGCTGGGACGAATCGGTGCTGCGAAAGCCGGCTATGCGATGGTCATGTTCCCTGTCGTCGCATTGATACTGTCAACGCTTTTCGAAGGCCTTGAAATGACGGCAACGACAATTCTCGGCACGCTGTTCGTAATAGCGGGCAACGGCTTTGTTTTGTATACGCGACAACCCGCTCCGAAAACACTGGAATGTCCGGAGGCTCACCTTAACAGGAGTCACTAGGTGCCTTGCCCGATAAGCATCCAGGCCGCGTAGATCGCCATGCCCGCCAGTACAATGATGGTGACGATTCCCTGTGGGTGCTTCAGTTCCATCAACAGTAGCTGCATGTTCCAGGCTGACAATTTTTTGGCGACCTTGAGCCGGGGAAATAGCTCCTTGTCCAGCAGTTCCCGGTCATACAGCGCCACAGGCGGCTGACCGAGGAACACCGCCATATCTCGTGTCGCAAGTACGGTCCTGTTGTAGCGAACCTCGCGAACCGTACAACTCGATTCGCGGCCCGCATGATCGCGCAAGGTCAGCAAGTCATTGTGCAACTTGATGGCCGTTCCGGTATTCGAGCGAGAAACCCAGACGATGAGCAAAAATATTGCAATCAGCCCGGCGCCGAGCGCCAAAAAATTCAACGCAATTTCACGAGCGGCCTCGTGATCTGCCAGCATCACCGCAATAATGGCGACCATTGCGAGGCTGAGAAAACCGACCAGGCGAATGCCACGTCTCGCTCTGGCGACGATTTTCGGGTCGGGCGTCAAATGCAGAAGCTTATCAGTGTTGGCTGCCGTGGCCGATTCACCCTCCGCCACCGCATTGCTGTCCGGCGAAACGCTGACGACCAGCGCGCGAACCAACAGTCCGCCGATCACAAGCGCCAATAGCAGCACACCTGAATAGCTCAGGATTTCGAAATCTGCACGCGCTTCCTGCGATTCGTCAAACACTCTCAATAGTCCCGGCGACGCGAAGAATCCCAGGTGTTCGCCAGCGTTGCTCAGGCGATGAACACGGTCATTGTTCCAGTCACTTACGAGCACTTCAGTGCCAAATGCAACGACTGATATTGGATCCGCATCGGGCGGCAGCTCAGCTTTGCGTTCGAATTGCCAGGAGTCATCAAAGATATAAATGCCACCGTCGCTCATTCCGCTCTGCATGTTGTTGACCCACCATTCCTCGCCAACGCGTGCGAAGTGGCTCGGCCAGCGCTGTCCCATACGAATAGCGACTTCCGGGTTTACGGACTTGCTGCCCAATTCGGATCCAAAGCTTTCCGTGCGAGGATCGAGCACGCGAATTCGATGGTTGTTCGTATCGGCAACGTAAAGCTTGTCGTCATGGATCAAAAGTTGGTTTGGAAACCTGAATCCGGCAATCGGACTGGAAAGCGGCTCGCCCTGGGCAGAATATTTGCGTAACAAGTGACGGGAGGTATCCGCGATGAAGACATCATCGGTTTCCCAGTCGATGAAAATGCCGTGTGCTGCCTTGAAATCGACGCCCACTACGCCGAACTTTTCGCATACGAATGTCTCTTTCCTGCATCGAAAAAGTCCGGACCCGGGCGTCAGGGGCTGAATTGACGACTTGTTGGTCTCTCGCATGAACGCGCGAATGTCATCGAGAAATGATCGCGGGTCGGGGCCACGCCGCAACAGGATATCGCCATCCGAAAAAAACCCGTAGTTGCCGAGAAATTGTTCAACACCAAGATTTGCGAGGTCGTGAGTTCCGACATACTCGCCATTTGCATCGTGCTCGATCAGTCGGTTCTGGATCTGAATGTAGAGGTGGCCATCCGGACCCATGCGTAGTTCCGCTGGTCCACCGATCAAAGATGCTTCGCCCTTACCCCACATCCACAGTACGATTGCGACAAAAGTCAGCACCATGACCAATGCAACGACGAGTGGGTGAACCTTGGAGTTCATGCCTCAATTCTAGGCGGGCCGTTGCCGCGATGTTGTGCGACAGCTCTCAAAAGCTCCGGCTTTTGAACCTAGTCAGTCGATGACAATGATTCAGCAACTATCCGGCCATCCGGCGACAACAGAAAGCGATCCAGCTGCCAGTTGATTCGAAAACTCCCGGTTTCGTCCGGGTTTTCGATAACGAGAATCTCGCTTTCGTCGATGCGGCTGTTGACGTATTCGCCAAGTAACGATGCGATACTCGTTTTCTCCGCGGCATATACGATGTCCATTTCATGCTCCCGATCAGTCTGTCCCTGTTCGCTGCCACAGTACGGCGGCTGCAATTAACGCGTGCTGAATACCGTCTAAACGCGGGCTGAACGAGAGCGAGCCTGGAATTCGGTGAAGGTGTTACTTAATTTTTTAGATTAACGGCTTGTTTTTAATCTATTAATCAATAGAATTGCGTTTAAAAGATTATTTTTAAGCTATTATTGCCTGTTAGCTGGATTTTTAATCCTTAGCAGCGTAATATTAAGCTTTAATATACTAAATAACTCTTTTAAAGCTTATTATTAACCCCTTATGGACTACTATTCTCTCAGCGATTCCGCAATAGAAATTGAAATTGGCGCCCGCCTCAAGGCATTGCGCCTGCGACGAAACATTACCCAGAAAGACCTGGCCGAGGCGACCGGGCTGTCCGTCACCGCCATCAAGGGCATCGAAGCCGGCGGCGGCACGCTCTCGACCCTCATTGCCGTACTGCGGGAACTTCGGGCACTCGACCAGCTGCAACATTTCATTCCCGAAATCACCGTCAGCCCGCTGCAACTGGCCCGCAGCAAGGGCGTTAAGCGGCAGCGAGCAAGTGGCAAACGCGGCAAGCGTGAGGGAGATGACGATTGGTAGAGCGCGTCGAAACCGCCGAGGTGCGCCTCTGGCAACAACTGGTCGGCGCCGTATCGTGGCTGAACGACCGCGGCTACGCAGTCTTTGAGTTCGATCCCGACTTCGTCAAAACGGGCCTCGATATCTCTCCGATCCACATGCCGCTGTCCGGCGCCCGATCCGGCGACGGACTGTACGCCTTCCCGGAGCTTGCCCGCCGCACCTACCTCGGCCTGCCCGGACTACTGGCAGACGCTTTGCCGGACAAATACGGCCGCAGCGTCATTGACGCCTGGCTGGCTCGACAGGGCCGCGACCCGGAGAGCTTCAGCCCGGTTGAGCGGCTGTGCTATACCGCATCGCGTGCCATGGGTGCTCTCGAGTTCGCACCGCCGGTGATGAAACGCAAGGAAAAGGCCCACCCAATCGAGATTGCAGAACTGGTCGACCTTGCGCAGGCGATTGTCAACGAACGCCAGGGGCTCGCCGTGCAACTTGGCGGGTCAGAGATCGAAGATGCCGAGGCGATACAGGAGATCCTGAGCGTCGGCACATCGGCTGGCGGCGCGCGACCGAAGGCCATCATCGCCCTCAATGACCAAGGCAAGGTGCTGTCCGGACAGGCTGACGTGCCGCCCGGCTACGATTACTGGATTCTCAAGTTTGACGGCGTTACCGACCTCGAATTGGGCGAGCCCGCCGAGTATGGCCGCATCGAATACGCCTACTACGAAATGGCAAGAATTGCCGGAATCAACATGATGGAATGCCGCCTGCTCGAGGAAAACGGCCGCGCCCATTTTCTGACCCGGCGATTCGATCGAGTCGACGGACAGAAAATCCATATGCAGTCGCTTTGCGGCATCGCCCACTTCGACTTCAACGAATCGGGGCTCTACAGCTATGAGCAGGCTTTCTCGATCATGCGCAAGCTGCGGTTGAACAAGAAGGAAGCAGCCGAGCAGTTCCGCCGCATGGTCTTCAACGTTGTGGCCCGGAATCTCGACGACCACACCAAGAACATCGCGTTCCTGATGGATGCCAAGGGCCGCTGGACGCTATCGCCGGCCTTCGACCTGACGTATGCCCACAATCCGGCAGGAAAGTGGACCAGCCAGCACCAGATGAGCATCAACGGCAAACGGGACAACCTGATGCGCGACGACCTGCTCACCGTGGGAAAATCAATCAGTCTTTCGAAGCCGGAAGTCATCGTCGATGAGGTCATCGATGCCGTGGCCCAGTGGCCGCATTTGTCAAAAAATGCCGGCGTCAGCCCGCTGAAACGCCGCGACCGGGCGAAGAATCACCGGCTCGACCTTCGCTAGCCTCGACACAAGATCCGGCAGAGGCCGGAGACCTTATTCATTCTCGCTGCGTGCCTGTACTGCAACCTCGCCATCGAGATCAACACAGACATCGAAAACGATAGGCCGACAGCAGACCTGGCAGTCCTCGACATAGTTCTGCTCCGCCAGTGAATCGTCGATTAATACGCCAATCGACTCGCCACAGTACGGGCAACTGACGGACTTCTCGATTACGGACGGCATCGCGAACGCTTATTTCAGACGAATGAATATCTGCACGGCGCCGGAGCCCGAGGATATCGGTACTTCCCTGATCTTTAAGTAGTTCTGTTTGCGCACCAGCTCGCCAAGCTTCTGGCAACCGTAATTTCGCGGGTCAAACGACGGGCTGTTCTTGACGAGGAATTTTCCGACAACGGACAACTGCGCCCATCCGTCGTCCTGAGCGGCTGCTTCGATGGCCTTGCTGATCATCGGCTTCAAGGGCTCGGCCGCCGGCTTCGATTTTTTGTCGCTCGACTTTGATGGCTTCAGAATATCGGAATAGATGAACTTGTCGCAGGCGGCAACAAACGGCTTGGGTGTCTTTCTCTCGCCAAACCCGTACACGACCAGGCCGCTTTCACGAAGTCGAGTCGCAAGGCGCGTAAAGTCGCTGTCCGAGGACACCAGGCAGACGCCGTTAAGGCCCCCGGCATGCAAGAGATCCATTGCATCGATAATGAGTGCCGAATCGGTTGAATTCTTGCCAGTTGTATAGCTGAACTGTTGTATCGGTTGAATTGCCATTTCGTGCAAGACATTTTTCCATTGCTTCAGGCTCGTCGTTGTCCAGTCACCGTACGCACGCTTTACGCTGGCGGTGCCGTAACGCGATACTTCCGCGAGCAACTCATGGATTATCGACGCCTGTGCATTGTCCGCATCAATGAGAACGGCAAGGTTGTCGTTGTTTGAAGATGCCATAATAGGGCCCTGTATGAGATTGGCGCCTATCATAACGTGTTAGTGAGACTAAAATCGCATCCGGTATTGTCGGTACTCTTGCTTGCTCTTGTCGCATTGCAGTACGCAAAGGATTCTCGCGCTGACAGCTCGATGGAACAGCAACACTGTCTCGCACTGGCCTTGTATTGGGAGGCCCGCGGCGAAATTGACGCCGGCATGATTGCAGTCGGCTGGACGATATTGAATCGTGTGGCAAGCTCGGATTTCCCGGATACGCCCTGCGATGTCATTTTTCAGGGTGGAGAACAACCGCCTTGCCAGTTCTCCTGGTGGTGCGACGGCAAAAGCGACAAGCCTCGCAACGCGGCGAGCTGGTCCAGGGCACGAGACCTTGCAGGCATGCTGCTGAGTGACCCACCCGATGACCCGACAGATGGAGCGCTGTATTTTCACAGCAGCGGCATCGACGTTCCGTGGCGCGTCAGTCGGACAGAAACGGCAACGATTGGCAATCACGTCTTCTATCGCTAAACCTCCGAACTTCCGGATTCGCGCACTTCCACGGCGAAAAATGCCGACTGACGCCAAAAGGAGACAGGTCATGCCTAAGATGAACTGGCGTATAAACAAATACTTACGCAGTATTTCTCTTGACACTCTCACTTTTGCTCAAAGCGATTGGACACTCGCCGACGCGCAGCCTACCATCGCCGCCGATTCGTGACAGCCTGCCTTTGTGGCGGTTTAAACAGACAAATTGAGGTGTCAAATGAAGTACCTGATTTTACTGGCGGCCCTGCTTTCGAGCGGAACCGCTGTGGCCCAGTATTCCGGTCAACCCAAACCCGACCTTAGCTACGACTACCTGGAACTGCGTTTTGTTGACGTTGATACAAACGGCGGCGACGGATTCCGATTCAACGGATCCTACGATCTTGGCAACAACTGGCTGATCGTCGGTGGCACGACCTCACTCAACTACAACAACAACGTGGATGCAACCCTGTTTGAGATTGGTGCGGGATATGTGTGGCACTATTCGAAAGACTTCGATCTCGTCAGCACCTTGCGCTATGCAAATGTGGATTTCGATTCGTCGTTCGGCAGTGCTGATGATGACGGCCTCGCCTTTTCTGCCGGCGTTCGCGGAATGCTGACACCGGAATTCGAGATTCGCGGCAACGTCCACCACGTAACCGCTGGTGATAGCGACTCCTACCTCGAACTTGCGGGTGACTACTATTTTGCGCGACAGTTCGCCGCAGGAATTAGCCTGGAGTTTGCCGGTGACAACGACGTCGTAACAATCGGCGGGCGCTGGTTCTTCAAATAAATTCGTAAA
>DDIP01000270.1 GCA_002338605.1 Proteobacteria bacterium UBA1847
TTTCGGGAAAAGGATTAACAGCATGACGAATCGCATGCCGGCGTTGTTTCTCGGGCATGGCAATCCTATGAATGCCATGGCCGACAACGATTACACTGGAGCCTGGTCGGCCCTTGGCCGTGAGATACCGCGGCCAAGGGCGGTACTTTGCATTTCAGCACACTGGTACGAATCTCTCCGCGCCGTCACGGCCGCTGCAAGGCCAGGCACTATTCACGACTTCGGTGGGTTCCCCGAGGAACTGTACAAAGTGCAGTATCCCGCGCCAGGCGATCCTGATCTCGCGGAGCAGGTGGCCGGGTTACTGGGCTCAGATGGCTTCGGCCTGGACGGGTCTCGCGGCCTTGATCACGGGGCCTGGTCCGTTCTGGCGCACGTCTATCCGGAAGCCGACGTACCGATCGTACAACTGAGTATCGACCGAAGTCAGCCCGCTGGCTGGCATTATGCGCTGGCGCAGAAGTTGCAATCGCTTCGCGACGACAACGTGTTGATCGTCGGGAGTGGCAACATCGTGCACAATCTGCGCGCTTACGACTGGGGCAATGCAGACACGGAAGCGTTCAATTGGGCGCAGAGGTTCGAGAGGCTGGCCCGGGATCACCTGCGCCGCGCCGATTTTGTGCCCCTGGTCGAATACAAGTCTTTGGGCCCCGACGCCATGCTGGCTGCACCTACGCCCGATCACTACCTGCCGTTGCTCTACGTGCTGGCTCAGCATACTGAGGGTGAGCCGCTTACATTTCCGGTTGAGGGATTCGAGGGCGGATCCATTTCCATGCTCGCCGTGCAGACTGGATGATAACTACAACCAACCCTTTCACTATTCTGTCGAGCTTCGCGGCCCATGCTTCTCGTTCCTGGGATAATCTTTCGGGTTACGACGACGGTGACCGACTTGTCGTTGTTTTTCGTCGACACTATGAGTTACTCGTACAGTCCAAGAACCCTCGGCAACCATTCGGATACCGCGGGAACATAAGCAACGACCATCAGCACGGCGAACATGGCAAAGTACATCGGCAGCAGCGGCCGAATAATTGCGCCAATTGACGTCTTACCAATGGCGCTACTGACAAATAGCAGGCTTCCGACTGGCGGGCTGCAGAGCCCGATGCAAAGGTTCAGCACCAGCATGATGCCGAAGTGTAGCGGCGACATGCCGAGGTCGACCGCAATCGGCAGAAAAATCGGTGTAAAGATCAATACCGCTGGCGTCATGTCGAGAAATGCACCGACCAGCAGCAAGGCCAGGTTGATGAGCAGCAGCAGCACGATCGGGTTGTCACTGATGCTCAATAGTGCGTTGCTCACGAGGGTCGGAATATTATCGTATGCCAAAATCCATGACATGGCGGTGGAAACGGCAATGAGGAACATTACGATCGCTGTGGTTTCTGCAGACTTGATCAGGAGGTCAGGCAAATCGGCGAGCTTCACCTCTCGATAAGCTAATGCCAGAAACAGCGAGTACAGTACGGCAACGGCACCCGCCTCGGTGGCCGTAAAAATTCCGCCGATAATGCCGCCGATAACAATGACGATCAGCAACAAGCTGGGAAACGCGTGCAGCATGGTTGACAGTACGTGCCGCATTGTCGACCGGGCGGCAGGTTGCAGCCCCGCACGGCGCGCGTAGAAAGCGGAAACGACCATCAATGCCAGTGCGACCAGCATGCCCGGGAGATAGCCGGCGACGAAAAGCGCCGCGATCGACACGCCGCCGCTGGCAACGGCGTAAATAATGAGTATGTTGCTCGGCGGTATCAGCAGGCCGGTCGTCGCGGCCGTTGCAGTCACCGCCGTACTGAAGTCCTTATCGTAGCCGTCCTTCTTCATCGCCGGAATCATGAAACCGCCCACGGCCGATGCGGCTGCGACGGCGGAACCGGAAATCGCGCCGAACAAGGTGCAGGCGATGACGTTGACGAATGCAAGCCCACCGGGCAACGCGCCGAGCAGCGACTTGGCAAACTCGATCAGGCGATATGCAATACCGCCCTGTGCCATCAGGTTGCCGGAAATGATGAACAATGGAATCGCAAGCAGCGCGAAGCTGTCCAGACCACTCGCCATGCGCTGTGCCATTGTTGTCACTGCCGGCAGCGCGTCGATCGACAGCAGCATCGTTGCGAGCGTTGCGAGACCGATCCCGAACGCGATCGGAACGCCGAGCGCCAGCAGTACGGCGAGAATGACGAGTAGCAGCAGGAACGACATCTATTCCGCCGCCTCGTGGCGCGTTGGCATGTCATCTATCGGATGCGCAATGTTGTACAGGGCGTACAGCACCAGGAGGATGCCGCAAACGGGGATAATTGCGTAAACCCAGGCCATCTGAACGCCGAGGGCTGCCGATGTCTGCTCGAGCCTTGCGGTGAGTGCCACGAGATTGCTGCCGCCGACGATGATTACGCTGACTGAAAATACGATCACACAAATTGCCGATACGACTTCGAGCCGGCGTCGGCCGACTGCCGACAACCTGGTCGCCAGAATGTCGATGCCGACGTGCGCATGTGTTCGATACGCGTAAACGGCTCCCAGCAAGCCAGCCCAGATCAGCGCAAAGCGTGCCAGTTCCTCGGTCCAGGAGCTCGGATCACGGAGAAAATATCGCGACGCGACCTGCCATGTGATGCTCAGTACCAACACACTCATCAGCAGGATCAGTGCAAGCTTTAACAAGCGATCGACCGAGTCAAATATTCGTGTGATGGGTAGATTCATGGTAATTCGCCAATCCGATCGATCAAAGCGCCGATCGGCGTGCCTGCGTAGCTGGCGTGCATGGAGCTTACCGAGTCACGAAACGGTTCCTTGTCCGGCGAAATGACTTCCACGCCGGCTGCGCGCACAGTATCGAGCGCTTCCTCGGTTGCCGCTGCCCACAATCGTCGTTGCAGCTCCGCCGATTCACTTGCCGCGCGCTGGAGCCATTCCTGCTGCTGGTTATCGAGCTTTCTCCAGGTCAGTGTCGACACGATGAGTACGTCGGGCACAAACGTATGTTCGTCGAGTGTGAAATACTTTGCAGCCTCGTAGTGCCTGGACAAATGAAAGCTCGGCGGATTGTTTTCAGCCCCGTCGACAACCCCTTGCTGCAGCGCGGTATACAACTCGCCCCAATCGATCGGCGTCGCCGCACCGCCGAGTGCTTCGATCATGGCGACCGATGTCCGACTCTTCTGCACGCGAATTTTCATGCCGTCCAGATCAGCGGGCGAATGGACCGGCTTGTCTGTGGTGTAAAAACTGCGGCTTCCGGCGTCGTAGTAAGTCAAGCCACGCAAGTCGACGCTTTCCAGCGACAGCAACAGTTCCCTTCCGATGCTACTGGTGGCTACGCGCCAGAAATGATCGCCGTCACGGAACACATATGGCACGCTGAATACACCCATTTCCGGTGAAAAGCTTTCCAGCGGGCTTGCCGAGACCTTCGTCAGGTCGAGGCTGCCGATCTGCAGTAGCTCGACCAGCTCCCGCTCCGCGCCCAGTTGCCGGTTAGGGTAGATATCGATGTGCATTGTTCCGCCTGAGACTTCGTCGAGCACATCGGCCATGTGCACCATCGCGTGATGCACGGGATGATTGGTGTCGAGCCCGTGGCCCAGCGTCAGGCGAACGGATTCATCGGAATCGGCACACGATACCAACAGCCACGCAAGCACGAAGAGGACAGCACTGGTACCGGCCCGATTCCGCATGATGCGTTACTCCTCCGCCTTACGCTGGTAGTAGTCGCGCAGCACGTAAAACGCCTGCTTTTTCTCGCCCTTTTCGGAGACGATACCCTTGCGATTGTAGTTTTCCTGGATACCGTTCAGCTGACGAAGGGCCGAGCGAAAATCCTTGAGGATCCACGGCGACATCCCCTGGACCGCATCGTTGCGATCCAGCATGTCGAGCTGGTGCTCGTACACCCGGGCCTGGTATGCCTCGGTCCAGATGCTGCCATCGCCGTGAGGCGATACGTATCCCTTCTTGGCCCCGGCGCCGAACTCGGAAATAATGATCGGCTTGCCGAACACGTTGACGAAGCGGATGTCATTCATGATCCGGAAAATGGTTCTGCGGGTCGTTGCCTCGTCGACGGGCAGGGAATTGTGCAGAAACGCCGCGTAGTACCACCCGAAATATTCGTTGTATCCGATAATGTCGACGACGGAACCCAACTCGTCCTTGAGCACGACCTGGATCTTGCCGTTGAGTACGGCATCCATGTCGTCCCCGATTAGTTCGTCGGCCATTGCCTCGAGTTGTGCACGTGTTTCCGGATCGTCGATTTCCGGGTCGTTTAGAAACTCGGCAACGAGTCGTTTGGTTACGTCCGCAAATTCCTGCGTGACGTCGCCAACCAGTGCTGCCGCGATCGGGCGCCCGCTCTTGTCAATCGTCCGAGCATCGGTCGCAAGCGTCTTGAGGAATGCCAGTCGCTCCGGCGTTTGCGGAGAGGTCTCATTGGCAACGGACCACATGACGATCGAGGCGCGGTTCAGATCGCGATGGACGTTGTCCGAGATCTGCTGTCTTGCGACGGCAAGCGTTTCCTCGTTCCCCCAGTCGATTACTGACACGATTGGAATTTCGCTCCACACCATCAGGCCGAGTTCGTCCGCCGCCCTTACCGCGTATTCATTGTGAGGGTAGTGGGCGAGGCGCACGAAATTGCCGTTCAGCTCCTTGATCAGGCCTAGCTGGGCGCGTGCGTCCTCGGCGTCATAAGCGACGCCGCTTTTCAGGTACGACTCGTCGTGCATGCTGATGCCGCGCAGGAATACGACCTCACCGTTCAGCAAGATCTTGCCATCGGCAACTTCGACGGTACGAAAGCCAATACGATCGTCGAGCCTCGATCCGCTGCTGACCACGCTCACGTTGTACAGCTTCGGATTCTCGGGCGACCACAGCGCGGCTTCGGCCGAAAACGATAGCTCTGCGTATCCGTCCTCGTTGGTCGAGGCAGCGGCTTCGACATCGAGTTCAGGAATGCGAATCGTAACCTGTTGACCGGCAGCACTCCCGCCATCGAGTTGCACCCATGCTTTGAAGCTTTGATCCTCAAGATCATCGAGATACACGTGGTATTGCTGGATGAACGTTTCAGGTACGGTGATGAGGTGCACGTCGCGCGTGATACCACTGTATTTGAAGAAGTCCGAAGTTCTCGCCGTGGGAATCGTCGATTCGTCAAGATATCCGTCAACGCGAACAGAAATATAGTTGTCACCGTCGACGAGAGCGTCGGTTGCCTCGACATTGAACGCGACGTATCCGCCCTTGTGGGTTGCCAGCGGCTTACCGTTTACGTAGACATTTGCAAAATAGTTGACGCCATCGAAGTGCAGGAAATACCGTTCACCGGCCTTCTTGTTGAGCGTTACATTGCGCTGGTACCAGACGACGCCGCGGTAGCGAAACAGGTGGTCGTCCTGCGTATTCCAGTCACCGGGTACGTTTAGCTGGCGGCGCTCGTCGAAGCTGTGCTCGACGAGTTCCATACCGGTCAGCGGCGGGACCGGCGCATGGTAGGCGCCACCCAAAAGACCTCGCTCGCCGATTTCGTGTTCATCAACGAGGATGTTCCAGGCGCCGTTGAGTGAAACGCGGCTGCGCCCGGCGCTGTTGCTCATCAGGGGTGCGGGGCTGGCGTATTCCTTCTCGCTCCACTCGAACAGGCCCTTCTCCTCGTCCGCGCCTTCCGTTTCAGCACCGACGGTAAGCCCCGCGAAAACCAGGGCAGCGGTAAGAAAAGTGAATTTAATCATAAGTTTGTACATACTGGCGACTCCTCCAGGCGATGCCGGCAGGCCACTTTTCGAACGCGACTAACTTCTGATTTATTGGTCATGTGGCCTTACCAAATTGCCGAAGATCATATATCATCGAGTACAGAATGCAAATCCGACTCGCGGAGATACCGAATGGAAATAAAAGCCGTACGCCCGGAACGCCTTTATCTGAAGGTTGCCGAGCAGCTCTCTGAGCATATCGACAATGGCGACATCGCAGTGGGTGCACGCTTGCCATCCGAACGCGACCTGGCCGAAAGATTTGCCGTCAGTCGACCGACAATTCGGGAAGCGATGATCGCGCTCGAACTTGCCGGCCGGGTCGAGATCCGCTCGGGTTCCGGCGTTTACGTCAGCAGCGGTGAGCCCAAGGATCTGACGAACATCGACGACGATGCGCCAGGACCGTTGGAATTACTCGAGGCGCGGTACTTTTTCGAAAGCGATGCCGCTGCGCTGGCCGCGGAGCGCGCCACGAAGCGCGACATCAAGGCCATCGAAAAAGCGCTGCAGGCTATAAAGTCCGAGAATCGCAAGGACGAGCAACACGAGAAAGCCGACGAGCGCTTTCATCTGTTGATTGCGAAGGCTTCCGGCAATAGCGCGATCCATGCGGCAATTCGACATATTTGGGAGTTGCGCAGGACATCCACACTGAGCGTTTTTTTCCACGAGCAGCTCCGCAAGCAGGGTGTCAAGCCGATCATTCGTGATCACCAGGAAATTCTCGATGCGATTCGCGATTCGGATGCAGACGGTGCACGCCAGGCGATGCAACGTCACCTGCAACGCGTCATCGATGACATTGTTAATGAAGACGATGCGGCAGCGTGACCACAACGAATGACTGATCACCTGCAATTACACGATGATCGCCTGTTTCCTGCGGAGTCCGCCACGCGTCAAATTGCGCGCGAACTGTATGCCTCCGTTGCAGACCTGCCGGTCATCAGCCCACACGGGCATACGGACCCGTCGTGGTTTGCGGACAACGCGCCGTTCCCCGATCCGACGGAATTACTCATCATCCCCGACCACTACGTCTTTCGCATGTTGTACAGTCAGGGCGTGTCGCTGGAGAGTCTCGGAATTGGGACAACTCCACGTGAGCGCAGCCCGCAAGAATCGCGCCGAATCTGGACGCTATTCGCCAAGCACTATCACCTGTTTCGGGGAACACCGTCGCGGATGTGGCTGGACTATGTCTTCGAGAAAGTTTTCGGCCTGCAAGTAGTGCTGACTGCGTCGACGGCAGGTCAATATTACGATCACATTGACGATTGCCTGAAAAGCGAGGAGTTTCGGCCACGTGCACTTTTCGAGCGATTCAACATCGAGCTCCTGGCAACGACAGAATCGCCGCTCGACCCGTTGGCGAGTCACGATGCCATACAGGAAAGTGGCTGGTCGGGCCGCGTCATCAGCGCCTACCGGCCGGATCCCGTTGTCGATCCGGAATTTGACGGTTTCACGGCCAACGTCGGGCAACTTGGCGAGCTCAGCGGCGAGAATACGGCGACGTGGTCCGGCTACCTGCGCGCGCTCGCCAATCGTCGAGCGTATTTCAGCAAGCGTGGTGCAACCTCGACCGACCATGGTCATGCGACCGCGCAGACCGCCGACCTGTCGACGAGCGAATGCCAGGCGCTGCTCGATAAAGCGCTCAAGCAGCAAATGACGGCGCAGGAAGCGGAGCTGTTTCGCGCGCAGATCCTGACCGAAATGGCCGCAATGAGCCTGGACGACGGCCTCGTCATGCAGCTGCATCCGGGCTCATTTCGCAATCACAATCGCAGCGTGTTCGAACAATTCGGCCGCGACAAGGGCGCTGACATTCCGGTAAGAACCGAGTACGTCCGGGCGTTGAAACCTCTACTCGACAAGTTCGGCAACCGTGCCGATTTCACGCTGATCCTGTTTACGCTGGACGAATCGACCTACAGTCGCGAGCTGGCGCCGCTTGCCGGTCACTATCCGTGCCTGAGGCTCGGCCCGGCCTGGTGGTTTCACGACAGTCCCGAAGGCATGCGGCGGTTTCGCGAGCTGACGACGGAGACAGCCGGTCTCTACAATACCGTCGGCTTCAATGACGACACGCGTGCTTTCACCTCGATTCCGGCGCGCCACGATGTCGCGCGTCGCATGGATGCCGCATTCCTCGCCAGGCTGGTCGTCGAACATCGAATCCAGGAGGCTGAAGCGCACGAGTTGATTCGGTCATTGACCTACGATCTCGTCAAGTCAGCCTACAAGCTTTGAACCTTCGGTGAGCAGGACAATAGTGATCACACTCAAAACCAGCGCGCTGGACTCATTGCGGGTGCCGGTCATAACGCCGGCCTACTCTCCGGGCGAACACCAGAGCGGCATCGTGCACGTCGGCACGGGCGCGTTCCATCGGGCGCACCAGGCAGTGTACACGGATACCGCGCTCGGCTCTGCCGG
>DDIP01000461.1 GCA_002338605.1 Proteobacteria bacterium UBA1847
ATTCGTACCTGGAATGTAAACGCTCGCCAATCGCAAGAGGTATGGATGTGCTGCGTGCAAGATCTGCCAATGTATCCAGATGCGCTGAGTCAACCGCATCTTCCACAAACATTGGTCGAACATGCTCAAGCTCTTTCAAGAGAATACGGGCCATAGGGGCATGCAAGCGACCGTGAAAATCAAATGCCAGATCCATGTCATTACCGACCGCTTCGCGAAGCTCAGATAGCTGCTCTACGATCGCGTCCACTTTCTTACAGGTATCGATAATCTGCATTTCAGAACAAACATTAAACTTGACGGCATCGAACCCCTTTGCTTGCAGTGCTTTTGCGTCCACAATAAGATTCGATGGCCTGTCACCCCCGATCCAGCAGTAGCTTCGGATCTTGTCGCGAACTTTGCCACCCAGGAGTGCATGGATGGGCGCATCGTGAAACTTACCCTTGATGTCCCAGAGTGCCACGTCGATTCCTGAAATCGCGCTCATCAGAACCGGCCCGCCTCGATAACATCCATTGCGATACAACATTTGCCAGGTATCTTCTATCAGCAATGGATCACGGCCGATGAGAAAGTCCTTGTATTCATCGATCTTGGCCGCCAGCGTCTCGGCATGCCCCTCAAGCACCGGCTCTCCCCAACCACAAATTCCCTCACTCGTTTCGATCTTCAGAAATAACCAGCGTGGCGGAACGAGATAGGTCTTTAGATCTGTAATTTTCATACCGCTTTCTCCGGCGAATACACAACGTTCTCAAGTTCCCGCTGATTCGCGAGGTGGTTCAAATTGTCGACAATTGTGGTCCAGCGCCGGTTCACGGTCCCTTCAGTCCAGCCTGAAATATGTGGCGTCATGAGAACATTTTCCAATCTCGCAAAATCATACTTTGACGGCCTAACGTGGTCGTCGTCCGAATTCGACGGATAGTTGTACCAGACATCAATTACGGCTCCGCCAATCTCCTTTTTATGCAAAGCACTGTACAATGCATACTCATTAACTACGGCTCCCCTCGCGACATTGACCAATACAGCGGTCTCTTTCATAGCAGCGAAAACATCCTGATCGATTAGGTCAATCGTTGAATCTACCAATGGAACCGATACGATAAGAAAATCGCAGTCACTTGCCATCGCACAAATATCCTTCAATGCGTAAAACTTTTCCACGAGGGCATTTTCGCCCGGGTCGCTGCGGTTGCAGACCAAGGTCGTAACATTAAAGCCTTGAAGATGCTCTGCCAGGGCACGCCCGATAACACCGAAGCCAACGATCCCTACTGTGCTTCCTGACATTTCGCGATGGGGTGGCGCTTGCATTCGACTACTGCGGGACCAGCTTCCCGCTCGAAAGCTGGCGTCTGCCTCAAACACCTGATGACAAAATTGCAACATACCGAGCATTGCATACTCGGCGACCCCGTCTCCATGCCCATAGACGTTGCATAGTGTTGCTTCTGGTGGCAGCAATGAACGATCGATTTCATCACATCCAACACCGGGCACCTGTACAAGCCGGATTGATTCGGAATCCGGAATGCGGTGGTCATAACGAACTGTTACAACAGCAGCCGCGTTGTGAAAAGCAGCTTCAAGCTCATCGTCTGTCGCATCGTAATCGACTGCAGCAATATTGAATTCTGGTGACAGTCGAGCTCGCAACACAGGCAAAAAAGCAATTACCGGGCTGCCATACAGAACAACCTTCATTTCTTGCGTACCCGGCCTGTATAGGACTTAGAGACGTCGTCAAGCAACTCTTCCTCGATATTCAATGAAATTTTTCTTGATAGCTGAAGCAGACCTTCCAACTCTTCCCGCGCCAGCTTTTCATCGCCATCAGCGATAGCGCGCATGATATTGGCGTGCGCATGTCCGGTCTCTTCGATACTACCCGCATGCCACTGTGCATAGTAAAAACCAAGCCGGCGGGACACGGCGTGCAACGGTGCGATGACTTTCTCCGCGACAGGATGCTGCGCACATTTGGCAACCAGCATGTTGAAAGCGTGATCGACCCTCATGAATCGAACAAACGCTTTGTCCTTTGCTGCCTTTTCCATCTGGTCGGCCAGATGTCTAAATCGATGTCTGTCCACGTCATTGCTGAGGCGCGCCGCGCGCTCAACGATCAGCGTTTCGACCAGATGTCGAACTTCGAGTGTCATCAGGGATTCTGAAGTCTCGATTGGTTGTACCAAAATTCCGCGACGTGGAATAACCGTAACCAGCCCGTCTTGCTTCAGGCGTACCAATGCTTCGCGAATCGGCGTACGACCGATATTCAGGTCTTTGCAAAGTGCCTGCTCGGTTACAACTGAACCTGGCGCCAATTTCAAAGTTACAACCATCTCTTCGATCAGCCGATATGCCTCGTCGGTCAGGCTCAGCAATGCGTCTTCATTGCCGGAAACTCGTTGCTTCTTTTTCATCCATCGCTCCGTTGACGAATAACGTAATTTCTTCCGTACCGAAATACAGGTAGCAGCCAAATAATGATTACGACGATACCGAGTATTCTGGCCAGGGGTCGGTCGAAGAACGCTAAATAGTTGCCACTTGACTTGATCAGCGACGTCAGGAACATCTCTTCGACCATCGGCCCAAGGACGACGCCCAGAATGGCAGGCGCCAGTGGAATAGCGTTTTCTTCCATGTAGAAGCCCACAATGCCCATCACCAGCATCGTGGTCACTGCAAAACTGGAATTCCCGACTGCGAACGAACCAACAATACAGGCTGCGAGAACCAGTGGCATTAGTAACGTGCGGCGCACCTGAAGTATCTGGCGGAAAAATCGAATTGCAAAGAATCCAAGTGGTACAAGTAGAACATTAGCCAGCAGATACGCAATGAATACTGCATAAATCAGCTCGGCCTTCATTACGAATACCATGGGCCCTGGATTCAACCCTTTCATGTACAGGATGCCGATAATAATTGCGGTCAAACTATCACCGGGGATACCAAAAACTGTCGCTGGTACCAGGGCACCACCGATCGATGCATTGTTTGCCGCGGTCGCCGGCGCAATTCCATCAACGGTACCAGTACCAAACTTTTCAGGCGTGCGACTCAACGATTTGGCGCTTGCATAGGACACGTAGGCCGCAATATCGGCACCGGCCCCGGGAATTGCACCTACAACAGTACCTATTCCGCAGCCTCGTGCGATTGCCCATTTGAGGCGACGTAACTCCGTGAGCAGCCGTCGAGTTAG
>DDIP01000433.1 GCA_002338605.1 Proteobacteria bacterium UBA1847
GACTCGAGAACCGGCGCCCGGCGGAAATGTCCGGCGGCCAGCAGCAACGTGTCGCCGTAGCGCGGGCGATTGCGTCGAAGCCGGCGTTAGTGCTCGCGGACGAGCCAACGGCTAATCTCGATTCGAAAACTTCAGATGGTCTCATGGCGTTGTTTACCGAACTCAATGATCACTACAACACCACGTTCGTCATCGCGACACATGATCAGCGCGTCATGCAGTACGCAAAGCGCCTGGTAAGAATGCTGGACGGGAAAATCGTTGATGATATTGACCAGCGTGCGGCCTAGCATCGTACTTTTGCTGTGCGCGTTTTCTGGCCTGGCATGGGCCGATGGAAAGACAGAGCTTGGCGGGCACACGAAATTGCGTTTGATCGGCCAGGCCTATCCTGCAGACAGCCTCT
The DNA here is from genome assembly GCA_002338605.1 of Proteobacteria bacterium UBA1847. Lineage (GTDB taxonomy): Bacteria > Pseudomonadota > Gammaproteobacteria > Steroidobacterales > Woeseiaceae > UBA1847. Next base: position 407 of record DDIP01000433.1, read on the forward strand.
TCAAGGACCGGTACGGAAGCACATCGCTAAATGGTTTTGCTGACCTGCGGCTGAAACTTGAGTTTCGTCAGAGCGGCTGGACGTTTGCCGGTGACTACCAGTTATTGGCATTGAACGGCGAGACAATAAGCGTGCCCGATGATCGACGGCGCCTGTTCGATCTTTCGTCGACGTTCAGCGAGGGAACCGAATCCGCAGTCCTGCACAGGCTCCCTCGTCTGTGGCTCGGCTACAGTTCAGAGCGAGCCGTCGTCAGACTGGGTCGCCAGGTGCTGTCCTGGGGAAACGGTTTGTTCTATGCCCCGATGGATCTCGTCAATCCGTTTGACCCGACTGCGGTGGATACGGAATACAAGACCGGCGATGACATGCTGTACGTGCAGGTCGTGCATCAGAATGGCGCTGATGTTCAGGGCGCGCACGTTGTTCGTCGCGATACCGCGAGCGGGGATGTCACTTCGCGTTTTTCCACCACCGCGATCAAGTATCACGGCTTTCTCGGCGATGGCGAATTCGACCTACTGGTTGCACGCCACTATGACGATCCCGTCGCGGGCATGGGCGGCAACCTGGCTCTCGGTGGCGCAAGCCTGAGCGGAGACATCGTCTTGACGGATACCGACAGCAATACCATCGTGCAGGCCACGTTGAACTTAAGCTATTCATGGATTGCGCTTGAGAAAAACATGACGGGCTCGATCGAGTATCACTTCAACGGCTTCGGGCAGCATGCGTCGCGCTATGACCCGGCATCACTGGCGTCGAATCCGGACCTGTTGCGCCGACTCGGACGCGGTGAAAGTTTTGCGCTGGGTCGACACTACGTGGCCGGAAGCATTTTGGCTGAATTGACACCGCTCTGGACCGTCTCGCCTCTGCTGCTGCTGAACGTACGCGATCCCAGCGCCTTGTTGCAACTGACGACAAATTACAGCATCTCCGACAACATCACTGTGCTTGCCAGTCTCAGCCTGCCGATAGGCGCCAACGGTTCCGAATTTGGCGGTCCGGACTCCGGTATCCCCGGGAAATTCCTGTCCAGCGATACCAGCGTCTTCGCGCAAATCGCCTGGTATTTCTAGCGTCGTCGCGCTTTTATTCTCAGCCGCCCTGTTACGGCCCCACGCGAATGCATGGGGCCGAGTTCCTAAGGCAAATTTGGGCAAATCAGAAGAACTTCCGAGCCATGCCGATAAGGTCGCCCAGTCCGCCGCCCTTGGGTTCGGCATTCTTTTTGCTCATGGCACCCATTGCCAGCGTCGCCAGTAATGGCAAGGCCTTTTTGATCAGGCCTGGATCGATGCCCGTCTCAAAAGATGCCTCATTGGCAACCGCCCGACTGGCGTCCTTGCTGCCGAGGATATGACCCAGAATCTTATTGCCATCCTCGCGTGTCGCGTCAGCCAGCATGGTTTCCGGGTTGTCGATGTATTGCTTGTGCTTGCCACTGTCCAGCGCACGTTTCAGGCCGGACAACCCGCTCGCACTACCGGCCTGTTTGGTCAGGTTTCCCAGTAATGCGGGTCCCAGTGATGCGACGAGTTTTGAAGCGTCGCCTGATCCTATGCCCACGGCATCCGCCAGCTTGCCAATGCTGTCGTTACCGCCGCTGCTTTTCAGCAGATCCATGAGGTCCATATTTCTTTCCTTTACGTTGCAGGTTTATTCGGCAGGAATACGGATCTTCTGGCCCGGATAAATCTTGTTGGGATCTTTGATGATGTCGCGGTTCGCTTCGAAAATCAGCGTGTACTTCGATGATTTGCCATAGAACTGCTTGGCGATGCCACCAAGTGTGTCACCGCTGACGATTTCGTAGTACTCAACAACCGGCTCCGGCTTGTCGGGTGGTGGCGGTGGCGCCTTCAGGTCATCGGCGATCACTTTTTCAACGCCCTTGGTGTTGCCCGCGATCAGTATCGCGCTGTCGCGAACCGCAGAGTTCTTGCAATCGCCGCAAAGCGTGACGACACCGTCGTCGAAAGTCACCTTGAGATTGCTCAGTCCGCTGGTCTTGATCTCGAGATCCTGCTTAATATTGTCAGCCGCTTCAGCATCAGTATCGAATACCTTCCTGCCTACGTCTTTGACAAAGTCGAAAAGGCCCATTTGTATCTCCCGTGTTGGTTCTTATTGGTCGTCTGTATAATTGACCATAGATTAAAACGGGATACCGACATGCGCACAACCACTTTTTTGCTGGCACTGGCACTTATTTTCCTGACCGGGTGCTCAGTTAATCCGGTGACCGGCAAGCGCGAACTCATACTGGTGAGTTCGGCGGCGGAACTTGATATGGGCAAGCAGAACTACGGGCCCATGCAGCAGTCACAGGGCGGTCAATACGACGTCGATCCCGAGTTGACCCGCTATGTGCAGCGTGTCGGCGGCACTGTTGCGGCCCAGAGTGGAGTGGATCTGCCCTATGAATTTGTCGTCCTGAACAATTCGGTGCCCAACGCATGGGCGCTTCCGGGCGGCAAGATTGCGATCAATCGAGGATTGCTGACCGAACTCAACTCAGAAGCGGAACTGGCCGCCGTACTGGGTCACGAGGCAGTACACGCCGCGGCGAGGCATACTGCGCAACAGATATCGCGCAGCCAGATTGCGCAGGTTGGCGTCGTCGTGACCGCGATTGCAAGCAGTGACAGTGATTACGGCAATCTCTATGCCGGCGGCGCGAACTTGCTGGCGCAAATGGGCCTGTCGAAATACGGTCGCAGCGCGGAGCTGGAATCGGATCGCTACGGCATGGAGTACATGTCGAAAGCAGGCTACGACCCGCAGGGCGCGGTCGCATTGCAGGAAACCTTCGTGCGTCTCAGCGAAGGTAGACGCACGGACTGGCTGAGTGGCCTGTTCGCCAGTCATCCGCCATCGCGGGAGCGTGTCGAAGCCAACCGGGCGACCGCACGGTCATTGCCCGCGGGCGGCAAGCTCGGTGTCGATGAGTATCGTGCGGTTATGGCCAAGACAATGAGCACGGCGCCAGCCTACAAAACCTACGACGAGGGCCGCAAGGCGCTTTCCGAGAAAAAAATGGACGAGGCGCTGGCATTGGCCAACAAGGCGCTGGACCTGTATCCCGATGAGGCGCATTTTCATGCCTTACGCGGTGACATTCGCCTGAGCGCGGACAAGTACGATATGGCGATCACCAATTACGATCGCGCCATAAATCGTCGCGAGGGTTTCTTCTACTACCACCTGCAACGGGGTCTCGCGAAAAACGAGCTGGGACAGACTGACGGCGCGGAGGCGGATCTCAACCGCAGCCTTGAGTTGCTGCCGACTGCACCGGCGCACTATACGCTGGGCAAGATCGCCACGAAGCGCGGCAATACGGCGAAAGCGATTGAGCACTACAAGGTCGTTGCCCAGGCGGGCGGGGACTACGGCAAGGCTGCAACCTCGGCGCTGCTGAAACTCGATTTCCCGGCAAACCCCGGCAACTATATTCCGACGGCCTGCGGCATCGATACGGATGGCAGCGTTGTCGCGTCAATCCGCAACGACACCGCGGCGGTAATTGAGAATGTCCGGATCATCGTCAGCTACTACGACGCGGCCGGTCGGCCGGCGTCTCGTGAGCAGTCGATTAGCGGCAAGATTCCTCCGGGGCGCGTCGCCAGCCTGAATACCGGGATCCGGGCGGTCCTGCCGAACAGCAAATGCTCGACCCAGATCGTGTCGGCGGAACTGGCCGACTAGCAATCCGCCGACACGCGGGCTGCCCACGTCAGCTACAATACGGCATTACCAAGACGGCGGGGACCAGTCCTTGAGTATTTTGCGCTACACCGTACCAAACAGTTTTACCGCATTGAGCCTGTTGCTCGGGGTTGCGTCGATTGTCACCACGCAGCTTGGCGACCTCGAACTGGCGGCCTGGATTATTGTCTGGTGCGGGTTGCTTGACGTAATGGATGGCGTATCCGCGAGGCTGCTGAGGGCAACGTCCAGTTTCGGTGCCGAATTCGATTCAATGGCGGACCTCGTGTCATTCGGCGTTGCGCCAGCCGTCCTGGTCCTGAACGCCGGCATGCAGATCGGCGGTATCGAATATGAATCGCCGCAGTTTTGGGTCCTGTTGCTGGCTATCGCGATTTTTGCACTCGCGGGCGCGATGCGCCTGGCACGCTTTAACCTGACGGCAGAAGAAGTCACCGACGGCTGGTTCGCCGGTATACCGATCACGGCGGCAGGAGGTGGACTGGTCTCATCGCTGGTACTGGTATTGATCCATCACAATGATGTCGCGAGCGTCTTGCCGCTGCACCTTTATTTTCCGGTGCTGATGTTTGTGCTTGCCATGCTGATGGTATCGCGCATCCGGTTCCCCAAAGCGAAGCGGCGGGAAAGTAATTTCATCAACGTTTTCCAGGCGCTGGCAATCGCCGGCATTTACTACTGCGGCATCACGCGCTCCTACCCTGAATACCTTTTGGGCATGGGCCTGTTCCTGATGATTGCCGGTATCATCGCCGGGCGCATAACGCGTCCCTCCTGAGGTTTTATGTATCGACGTATTTGCCTGGTCTTACTGGCCGCTACGGGTCTTGTTGAATCGAGTTATGCAGAGGACCCACTGGACCTTGAGGCCTACGAGCGTCTCGACGGTTTTCTCGACATCTACTGGGACCAGGACGGCGGCCGCGTCCTGCTCGATACCGGGGCACTCGATGAGCCAATGATTTACCAGTCGTCTCTCGCGCGAGGCGTCGGATCGAACGACCTCGGGCTCGATCGGGGCCAGCTCGGCGCGACAAGAATCGTTCGCTTTGTAAAAAGCGGTCCGAAAGTTCTCCTTATGGAAGACAACCTTGCCTTCCGGGCAGACAGTGACGACCGCGACGAGAAACAGGCAGTCGAAGAAAGCTTTGCGCGGTCGGTGATTTGGGGTTTCGAAGACATCGATTCATCGCCGGATCGTACCATCGTTGATGCAACGCCTTTTTTCGTACGGGACGCACACGACATCGGGTCGCGACTTACGGCCGCCGCCGAGGGCTCGTATTCCGTTGATGCGTCACGATCGGCGATCTACAGACCTCGCACCCGGGCATTTCCGGACAACACCGAGGCTGAGGCCATTGTGACCCTGACGGGCGTGCCAACAGGACAGTACCTGCCAAGTGTCGCGCCGGATGCAAAAGCCATTACCGTGCATGTGCATCATTCTTTTATCCGGCTGCCGGATGACAACTATGAGCCCCTGCCCTATGACCCAAGGGCGGGCGTTATCGGTTTGCGCTGGAATGCGGGTGGTTTTGCGGACTATGCGACCGCTATTGGCGAAGATCTTACAACCGACTACGGTCGGCGCCATCGCCTCAGGAAAAAAGACCCGGACGCCGCGGTCAGTGAGGCGGTAGAGCCAATTATCTACTACCTCGATCGGGGCGCGCCGGAGCCGGTGCGCTCGGCACTGCTCGACGGCGCGCGATGGTGGAACGAGGCGTTCGAGGCAGCGGGTTACAAGGACGCGTTCCAGGTCGCATTGCTGCCCGAAGGCGCGGACCCGATGGATGTACGCTATAACGTTATTCAGTGGGTACACCGTTCGACGCGCGGCTGGTCCTATGGCGACTCGGTCACCGATCCCCGAACCGGCGAAATACTCAAGGGTCACGTCTCGCTCGGCTCGCTGCGTGTGCGGCAGGACTACCTGATTGCCGAAGGCCTGCTTGCGCCCTATGGTGATGAGACGGTGCCACCCGAAATGATCGACATGGCGCTGGCACGCATTCGCCAGCTGTCAGCTCACGAAGTCGGGCACACGATCGGATTTGAGCATAATTTCGCTGCGAGCACGCAGGACCGGTCGTCCGTCATGGACTACCCCGTTCCAAAGATCGGTATTCGCGACGAAGGCACGCTGGACCTCAGCGACGCGTATGACGACAAGATCGGATCCTGGGACAAGCGCACGGTCCTGTATGCCTACCAGGATTTCGCCGATGGCGTCGATGCCAATGCCGAGCGTGACAGAATCATGGCGGAAACACTGGCAGCCGGATTCAAGTACGTTGCTGACGATGACTCGCGCTCGCTTGCGACGGCGCATCCGGATGGCAACCTGTGGGAAAATGGCGCAGACCCAATTGCGGAACTGGAGCATCTCCTTCTGGTACGCGAGACAGCACTGAACAATTTTTCAAAAGCCAGTATTCGCAAGGGCCGACCCTTGGCCAGTATCGAAGAAGTTCTCGTTCCGATTTACCTGTTGCATCGATTTCAAATCGAAGCGGTAGGTAAGCTGATCGGCGGTCAGTACTACCGCTACAATCTGCGCGGTGATGAACAGCCACTGCCACGTCCCGTCGCCCCGGAGAGGCAGCAGCAAGCCATCGCCGCGCTGTTGCAGACGCTGGATGCAAGCAGGCTCAAAGTCCCCGACCACGTTCTGTCGCTGATTCCTCCGCGACCGCCCGGAAACCAGAAATCGCGCGAAACGTTCGTCGGTTCGACCGGTGTCGTATTCGATGCATCGGCACCGGCCGCGAGCGCTGCGGCATTGACGCTCGAGGTGCTGCTTGAACCGACACGCGCAGCTCGAATGGAGCAAAACGCGTCGCCCGATTTTTCGACCGTGACGCGCGGGCTGCTGTCCGCAAGTTGGCACACGAAGCCGGCCGCCGGCGCACTCGGGGCAATTCAGCGACAGACCAACATGCTGGTGCTGCATGCATTGTTGCGTCTGGCGTTCAACCCGGACGCTGACAATGACGTCCGGGCGATTGCTCTTGCATCGATCAGGGATCTGTCCGACTGGGTCGCGCGACAGTCGTCCAGATCGGCTGTGTGGAACGCGCACTATCGATTTGCACAGTTTGAAATTGATCGCCTGCTGTCGAACCCGGAACAAATACAACAGCTGTCGCCCGTGGTGGTTCCGCCCGGATCGCCGATCGGCTCGTCCCATTCGGGCATTCACTAGGCAGGGCGCCACGTGTCGACCACCGTCACTGTACTGATCGTTTACCTGGGCATTCTTGCCGCACTCGCAATCTGGAGCCGCCGGGAAACGCATACATTGTCCGGCTACTATCTTGCCGGCAAGAAACTGCCGTACTGGGTCGTCGCGTTCAGCACAAACGCGACGGGCGAGAGCGGCTGGTTACTGCTCGGGCTGTCAGGTATGGGCTACGCCGTGGGAGTGCAGGCGTATTGGGTCGTCGTCGGCGAGGTTCTTGGCATTGCAGCAGCCTGGTGGATCGTGGCCCGCCGACTCAAGAAACTCAGCGATGAAACGGATTCCATTACGGCACCCGACATCCTTGTTGCAAGGTTTGAGGACAAATGGAACCTGATTCGCAGCTGTGCTGTATTGATCATTCTTGTCATGGTCACGGCCTACGTGACCGCGCAAATGGTGGCGACCGGCAAAGCGTTCAGCAGTTTCCTTGGCATGGAATACGCAACCGGCGTCATCGTTGGTTCCGTTTTTATCATCGGGTATACCTTTGTCGGTGGGTATAAGGCGGTGTGTTACACGGATGTCGTGCAAGGGGTAATGATGCTGCTGGGCCTCATCGCCGTTCCAGCGGCTGCAGTCTATGCCTCCGGCGGCTGGGGCGAGGTACAGACCAACCTGGCGCTTCAGGATCCGACGCTGGTCGATATGATGGCAGTGTCGGGTGAGGGCAAGATCGTCTGGATTGCGATCGCGAGCTTTGTCGCGATCGGATTGCCATTCATGGGCGTGCCGCAGCTGCTTGTCCGATTCATGTCGGCACGCGATGACGTGGAAATCAGGAAGGCGCGTATCGTGTCGATGATCGTCCTGTTCGTGTTCACTGCCGGTGCGGTAACGGCCGGTGTGGCCGGGCGTGCGCTGTTCCCGGGACTCGAGGATTCCGAGACCATCTTCCCGGTACTGTCGAGTAACCTGTTTCCACCGATTATTTCCGGCATGTTGCTTGTCGTCGTGCTCTCCGCGATCATGTCGACGGTCGATTCCCTGTTGCTGCTGGCGTCATCGTCGGTCGTTCGCGATACCTATCAGAAGATCATCGGTACAGCGAAAAGCGAAGAAACACTGTCGAAATACGGCAAGTTGCTGACGGTAGTCATCGGTGCCATCGCCGTCATCTTGGGCATCCAGGAGCCACGGCTTATTTTTGACTTCGTGCTGGCATCGTGGGGTGGATTGGGCTCGGCATTCGGACCAGCGGTCATCGGGATACTCTATTACAAGCGTGTGACCTGGGCCGGTGTCCTTGCAGGCATGCTTGGCGGATTCTTCGCCTGTGTCATCTGGCTGCGCTATTTCAAGGACGACTACTACGGCTTGTATGAAGCAATACCGGGCTTTGTGGTCGGATTCGCGCTGACCTACGGTGTCAGCTGGCTGACCAGTAGAAAAGACAGCTCGATGTAACCAATTTGCCCGTGGCGCCCTATAAGTCAGTAACAACACAAACTTGAGGGTGTGCAATGCGTGGATTCAAATTCCTGGTGGTCAGTCTGCTATTGGCTTATCCGGTGCTGTCATTGGCCGATGCGCGGGACGTGCCCGGCTCGGCCAGCTGGTATTTCTACGTTGACCTCGAACAGATGCGTTCCGGCGGGCCGGGCAAGGCGGTATACGACTGGCTGCGCGACGAGGTCATGGACGACGTCAGGGACGATTCGGGTCTCGACATCGAACGCGAAGTCGACCGGCTGATTGCGTATTCCACGGATGACGACAAGGGCGTCCTGGTTGTCGAAGGCAACTTCAGTCAAAACACGCGGGATATCGCGATGGCATTTATCGCCTCCGGCGGTGACATCAATCCGCTGAAGTCTTCGGGCAAAACCTACTACCGATTCGCGGGTAGCGATGACATTGATGATGACGTGTCTTACGACGCCGGCAACATCAAGTTCCAGATTGATGACCTGAAAAAAGAGTCGTTCATTTCCACCAGCGTCAAGAACAAGATCATCGTGACAGCGAGTGAAGGTCAGATGCAGGAATTGCTGGCGAGAAACGGCAAGATCCCGGGTCGTGGCGGACGAAAAGGTGCGTTGATGGTCCTGAGCGCCGAAAAAACGCTGGTTCAGGCGGGCATGCGGGCAAGCGCGCTCGGTGCGGATGCCTGGGATTCCAATGTACTCAGGAATACGGAGCAGGCAGCCTTGCTGATTGCAGCTACCGCCGACAAGCTGGCGATCGAGGCGCAACTGACCACCGTCGAGGCAGAAATGGCGGAATCGCTGGCAAGCGTTGTTCGGGGGCTGATCAGTCTTGCCGCGTTTGACGATGAAATGGATGCAGAGACAATGGCGGTACTTCGAGGCACACGTGTGGAGTCCAAGGGTAACAGTCTGACTGTCTCCGTTGCGATCGACCCCGGCCTTGTCGTTGCGACACTGCGCGACTGATGAACGAATGCGATGAGCAGGATCTCATCGAGGCCGCGCAGGCCGGGTCTGCGGATGCTTTCGCAGACCTTGTGCGCAAGTACCGGGTTCGCCTGTTGCGATTTCTCATGACGCGCTGCGCGAGCCATGCTGACGCCGAGGATGCTCTGCAAGATACGCTGGTGGCATCGTATCGCTATCTGAAGTCCTACGATCCGCGCTGGCGCTTCAGCACCTGGTTGTATCGGATCGCGATCCGCAATGCACACAAGATGCGGCGAGACAACGTCGTGGAGTTTGGCGATCTCCACGACGAAGACAGTGATCCCTTGTTGCAATGCATCGCCTCATCCGAGACAGAGAACCTGTGGGTGAGTGCGCGCCGGGTGCTAAATGACGAGGTGTTTGCAGCGACCTGGCTGCGCTACGCCGAAGACATGTCAATAAACGATATTTCACAGGCGCTGGATCGCTCGACGTCCTGGACCAAGGTCAACTTGTTGCGTGCGCGCAAGGCCCTGGAGTCAGAACTGAACGGCCAGCGACCGGGAGCAGAAGCCTATGGATAAGCTGACAAAACAATTGAAGCGGGATGCCGGGATGATCGAGGTCGAAATTTCGGACGAACTCGATCGACGGATTAGTGCATCGTTACGGGGCGTGAGTCCGGTACGCGAGGCCCCGAGGCGGCGGCCGATGGTTTTCTGGTGGGCCAGCAGCCTGACCGGCGTCGCTGCGGCGCTGGCGCTGATTGCGGTCCTGAATGCCCGTTCGGAGCGTGAGTTGCCCGAGACAATTCCCGAGACATCACCGGTTGCAATGGCGTCGTCGCCGACCACACCGATCATCGAGTGGAATGCAGAATCAGCGATGCTGACAAACCCGCTCAGAAAGGAACTTCAGGACCTGCAGTCCGATATCGACAAGGCCAGGAAGAAGGTCAGGGAGGATATAGGCCTTTGAAGCTGTGGAAAAAAATGTGTGATTGCACTATCCTCGGTCGATGGGATCAGTTCGCCGGTATCGTATAGAGCCTGTGTAACACTGGATACCAATGCCTGTATCGCAATGGGGGTTGCGAGATAAGGCCACAACGCGAACTGTATAAGATTAAGAAAATCGGCAGTCGTCAAAATGCTTGTCGATACTCAATCGTACGACCTTCAAAGGATGCGTGACGTATGCCTTTCGCTGTTGTTCTGATTCTGCTCGTAGTCGGCTCCATTCTCTTTCACATCTTGAGTCCCTGGACTTTTACCGAGTTGGCTTCCAACTGGGCGATGGTGGATTTCACAGTCGATATTACACTGTGGGTAACCGGCGTCGTGTTCGTGGCGGTGAACCTGTTCCTGGCTTATTGCGTCATCAAGTTCCGCCACAAGAAAGGCGCGCGTGCCACCTACGAGCCCGAGAACAAGAAGCTTGAAACCTGGCTGACTGGGCTTACGGCCGTTGGTGTCGCGGCAATGCTGACACCGGGACTCGTCGTTTGGAACCAGTTCGTGAGCGTGCCCGAAGAGGCGCACGTAGTGGAAGCGGTTGGCCAGCAGTGGCACTGGACGTTTCGTTATCCGGGTGAGGACGGCAAGCTTGGCGAAACCGATAATGAACGGGTGTCGAACCAGAATCCGTTTGGCATTGATCCCGACGATCCGCACGGCCAGGACGACCTCGTGGTTTACAGCCCGGAAGCTCACATACCGCTGAATCGGCCGGTGAAGTTCCTGCTACGTTCCAAGGATGTGCTGCACGACTTCGCGGTCGCCCAGTTTCGCGTCAAGATGGACCTGGTGCCGGGTATGAACACCTTTCTGTGGCTGACGCCGACGAAGAGCGGTCGTTTCGAAATCCTGTGCGAAGAACTGTGCGGTATCGGTCACCATACGATGCGTGGCGCCGTCATCGTCGATGAGCAGAAGGACTTCGACAACTGGCTGGCGCGCCAGGCAACTTTCCGCGAACACATGGCGACACCGGATGGCAATGCCTCGATTGGTGCGGTTCAGTATGCCGTATGCGCCGCCTGCCACGGGCAGGCGGGCGAGGGCAACGTCACGATGAACGCACCGAAAATTGCCGGCATGCCGGATTGGTACCTGAAGCGACAAATCCAGAACTACAAACGCGGCCTGCGCGGTGTGCATCCTGACGACAAGTTCGGGCAGCAGATGGTCGGCATGGTTGCGTCTCTGCCGAATGATACGGCAATCAATAATGTGACGGCACACATCGCGACGTTTCCGGATAACCCTCCGGATTCCACTATCGAGGGCGACCCGGCTCACGGCCGGAAACTTTACGCCGTTTGTGCCTACTGTCACGGCGGTGACGGAATGGGCAACCAGGCGTTGAATGCACCCCGCATTGCCGGCATGTCGGACTGGTACATTGCACGGCAATTGAGCAATTTCAAAGAGGGCGTACGTGGCGCACACCCTGGCGATTACTACGGTTTCCAGATGGGACTGATGGGTCAGTCGCTGCATGACGAACAGGCAGTGAACGACATCATTGCCTACATCAATACTCTATAGGTCGAAATTCTATGTCTTACGTTGCAATCGCCGATCGTGACCATGAACAGGAACACCACGATCCGCAGACGTTCATCACGAAATACATCTGGAGCCAGGACCACAAGGTGATCGCGGTTCAGTATGGAATTACGGCGATTTTCGTCGGGCTGATCGCGTTGAGCCTGTCGGCAATGATGCGTCTGCAACTCGGTTTTCCGGATGAATTCACATTCATCAATCCAGAGAACTATTACCAGTTCATCACGATGCACGGCATGATCATGGTGATCTACCTGCTTACGGCGCTGTTCCTTGGCGGATTCGGTAATTACCTGATTCCGCTGATGTGCGGATCGCGGGACATGGTGTTCCCATACCTCAATATGTTGAGCTACTGGGTTTACCTGTTGTCGGTCATCATTCTGGTTGTCAGCTTCTTCGTGCCCGGCGGGTCGACTGGTGCCGGCTGGACGCTGTATCCGCCGCAGGCAATCATGCAGGGCACACCGGGCATCGATCTCGGCATAATCCTGATGCTCGTGTCGCTCGCCGTGTTCATCGTTGCGTTTACGATGGGCGGACTGAACTACGTGACCACGGTTCTTCAGGCACGCTGCAAGGGCATGACGCTGATGCGCATGCCGCTGTCAGTCTGGGGCATTTTTACGGCCACCGTGCTCGGCCTGCTCGCTTTCCCCGCATTGCTGGTCAGCGCGATCATGATGTTGCTGGACAAGACATTGTTGACCAGCTTTTTCATGCCGGCGATCAGTTCGATGGGTGCGGATCCGGGGTACACAGGTGGCAGCCCGATCCTGTTCCAGCACCTTTTCTGGTTCTTCGGCCACCCCGAAGTTTACATCGTTGCGCTGCCGGCATTCGGTATCGTGTCCGATCTTCTCAGCACGCATGCGCGCAAGAATATTTTCGGCTATCGCATGATGGTCTGGGCCATTATTGCTATCGGGGGTTTAAGCTTTGTCGTCTGGGCACATCACATGTATGTCAGCGGCATGAATCCGTATTTCGGTTTCTTCTTCGCGACAACGACACTGATCATTGCCGTGCCAACGGCCGTCAAGGTTTACAACTGGGTGCTGACGCTGTGGGAAGGCAACATTCACCTGCGCGTACCGATGCTGTTTTCCATCGGCTTTATTTTCACGTTTATTCACGGCGGACTGACGGGGCTGTTTCTCGGCAACGTGACGATTGACCTGCCGTTGTCGGATACCTATTTCGTCGTTGCGCACTTCCACATGGTTATGGGCGTTTCACCGATTCTTGTCGTTTTCGGTGCGATCTATCACTGGTGGCCGAAAATCACCGGCAAGATGTACAACGAGACGCTGGGCAAGTGGCATTTCTGGATGACGTTCCTCGGCACCTACGCGATCTACCTGCCGATGCATTACCTCGGTTTCGCCGGCGTACCGCGTCGCTATTTCGCGATGGGCAATACGGAGTTCCTGCCCGAGTCGGCGCAGGATCTGAACGCGGTGATCACGATGTCCGCGCTGTTTGTGGCGCTGACTCAAATCCTGTTCTTTGTGAACATGATCTGGAGTCTCTGGAAGGGTCCGAAGTCCGACCCGAATCCCTGGGATGCCACGACACTCGAATGGCAAACGCCTGATCATCCGCCGAAGCACGGCAATTGGGGGCACGACCTGCCCGTTGTGCATCGCTGGGCCTACGACTACAGCGTGCCGGGCTATGACGATGACTTCATTCCGCAAAACGTACCGGCTGGCAAGGCGCCTGCAGGACGCGGACATGGCGGTGAGCACTAGGTGAGGATTATTCAGTGACGATTGCCCTCGGTTTCCTGGCCTTAATTCTCGCCACGCTGCTTGGGTGGCTGCTGAAGCAGACCTTCAACGCGGCGCCGTGGGAAATGGAAGTCGTCAGTGATACCGCGCATTTTGGTCCGCTGGGCAATGACAAGAGCAAACTGATTGCGCTGCTGGGCCTGCTGGCGGTTGTTTCGTCGTTTTTTGCATTGATCCTGAGCGCTTACGCGCTGCGTATGGAACTGGGCGACTGGGTGCCGATGACTGAGCCGCAATTGCTGTGGGTCAATACCGGCATGCTGATTGTTGCCAGTGGTGTGTTGCAATGGACTCGAAATGCGGCAGTCGCCGGGCAGGAATCACGCCTCTTGCCCGGGCTACTGGTGACCGGCATTCTGACGCTCGGTTTCGTGCTGGGCCAGTTCGTTGCCTGGCAGCAACTGCGAAATTCGGGTCAGTTCATTACAAATAATCCGTCGAATGCATTCTTTTATTTCCTGACAGGCGCGCACGCCGTGCACATTATCGGTGGGCTGGTGGTGTGGGCGAGGGCGACTTTCAAAGTCATACTGGGTAAAGGGGAGGCCGCCCGGATTCGTCGCAGCATTGAACTGTGCACAATCTACTGGCACTTCCTGCTGCTCGTGTGGCTGGTTCTTTTTGGATTGCTGTTACAGACCTAAGGGGTCCTTATGTCAGAAGCGGTACTGGATAGCGGAGCCGAGGCTCCCGGCAAACAGGCTCTTGTAGAAGACTGGTCGAGAGACAAGCAGGTCTTTGGTGTGCCGTGGGGCAAGGCCATGATGTGGATTTTCCTGCTCTCGGATACCTTTATTTTCAGCTGCTTTCTTGTGGGTTACATGATGGTCCGGATCTCAACGACCGATCCGTGGCCGAATCCATCCGAAGTGTTCGCGCTGGAAGCGTTCGGATACCCGGTGCCGTTGCTGCTCATCGCGATCATGACCTTCGTGCTGATTACCTCATCCGGTACGATGGCGCTTGCCGTTAACATGGGCTATCGGAAGGACCGAAAAAAGACATTCTGGTTGATGGTAGCCACCGCGGCGCTGGGCGCGACGTTTGTCGGCATGCAGGCGTTTGAGTGGACCAAGCTGATCATGGAAGGCGTTCGCCCCTGGGGCAATCCGTTCGGAGCGGCGCAGTTTGGCTCAAGCTTCTTCATGATCACGGGCTTCCACGGCATGCACGTATCCGCGGGCGTCATCTACCTGCTGGTCGTCGCGTTTCGAGTTCGCAACGGTTTTTACGAGAAGCGCGGCGGCAACTACGAGATCGTCGAGATCGCCGGCCTCTACTGGCATTTTGTCGACCTCGTCTGGGTGTTCATTTTCGCATTTTTCTACCTCTGGTAAGAAACAGGACTAAACGCTATGGCTGCTGAAGGCACGCAACATCCGTTAAAAATTTACTGGATCATGTGGGGTGCACTTTTCGTACTCAGTACCTTTTCATACGCGACGGACTTCATGGACGACGGCGCGCTGCGGACATCGCTGATCCTGTTGTTCATGCTTGCCAAAGCCGGTGGTATTGTCTGGATATTCATGCACATGGGCTGGGAGCGGATTGCGCTGAAACTCGCTATTCTTGGACCGCCCGTCGCGATCCTGGTGCTGATCGGGTTAATGTCGCTGGAAGGCCACTACGTTGAAGACAATCGACTCCAGCATTACGGCGGAAGCACCATGGAGCCGCAGACACCCGGTCACCATTAGTTGCCAGTAAGAACCCGAAAGGCGATATACGCATGATCGACGACGAGGCCTGTCACAAGGCAATGCTGGATATCGCGAGCTTTCGTTTCAGTCAGAAGCCGGACTGACGCCGGCTAATGCAAGTTCTAATGAGCCTGGTCGGGGTTTCGACAATACTCGCGCTGGCGTTCCTGCTATCGAATAATCGACGTGCAATAAACAGGCGCACCGTAGCTATCGCTTTTCTCATTCAGACCGCCGTCGGCGGACTTGTGATGTTTGTTCCATTCGGAAGTGCGGCGCTCGACAAAGTTGTCAAGGGCGTCCAATACGTCATCAACTTTGGCAATGATGGCATCGCTTTTTTGTTTGGCACAAATCTCAATGACAGTCTCGGCTTTACAATCGCGTTCAATGTATTGCCGATTATTGTCTTCTTTGCGGCCCTGATGTCGGTGCTGTATTACCTGGGAATCATGCAGCTTGTCGTTGGTGTATTTGGCGGCTGGTTGCACAAGCTTCTGGAGACCAGTCACGCCGAATCGGTCAGTGCTGTCTCGAATATTTTTGTTGGTCACACGGACGCACCGCTGGTCGTGCGGCCGTATCTCGCCCGCATGAGCCAGTCCGAGTTGTTTGCCGTCATGACGGGTGGCTGCGCGACCATCGCCGGGGCGGTCATGATGGGCTATGCGCAGATGGGCGTTGACCTTAAATACCTGATCACGGCGAGTTTCATGGCGGCACCGGGCGGCCTGTTAATCGCCAAGATCATGATGCCCGAAACGGAAAACCTGGATGATCGACCGGTCGTTGCGGAGGAGGTCGAAGACGGGCCGGTGAATATTTTCGAGGCGATTGGCAATGGCGCGATGACCGGTATGCAGGTCGCTTTGAGTGTCGGCGCGATGCTGATTGCGTTTGTCGGGCTGATCTACCTTGTGAACGGTGTATTGACCGGTGTGGGCGGCTGGTTCGGTATTGAAGGACTGACCCTGCAGTGGTTGCTGGGCCAGATGTTTGCACCTGTCGCCTACCTGCTCGGTGTGCCGTGGGACGAGGCTATTCAGGCCGGCAGCCTGATCGGCCAGAAGCTCGTCATCAACGAGTTCTATGCCTACGTAAGCTTCATTGAGATCAAGGATACGCTGTCGGCTCACACGCAACTCGTTGTTACTTTTGCACTTTGTGGCTTTTCGAATCTTTCGTCGATCGCTATTTTGCTCGGCGGTCTCGGTGCCGTTGTGCCGTCGCGGCGCCACGATATTGCCCGATTTGGTCTTCGGGCGGTGATTGGCGGTACACTGGTCAACCTGATGAACGCAGCGCTCGCGGGACTTTTCTTCACGCTGCAATAGAGCGGATTCTGGTATGGCAAGAGCAATCATCCTGGTTCTGGATTCATTCGGTATCGGCGCAACAGACGATGCCGGAAAATTTGGCGACGTCGGCGCCGACACCTTCGGTCACATTGCGAAAGCGCGGGCGGAATCGAGCAGTGGCCCGCTTGTTCTGCCCAACCTTGCCAGCCTGGGCCTGTTTCATGCGGGCAAGGAAAGTACCGGTAGTTTTGCTCCCGGCCATGACCCCGATATCGAGGTAATTGGCGCCTACGGTCATGCGGCAGAACTGAGCAGCGGCAAAGATACACCGAGCGGGCACTGGGAAATCGCCGGCGTTCCGGTGCTGTTCGACTGGGGCTACTTTTCCGGCAAAGAGAATGCGTTTCCGGATGAATTGCTGGACGAATTAATCGCGCGTGCCGATTTGCCAGGTGTGATCGGCAACTGTCACGCATCCGGTACGACAATTATTGCCGAGCTCGGTGATGAACATGTTGCGACGGGCAAGCCCATCGTCTACACATCAGCGGACAGCGTGTTCCAGATTGCATGTCACGAGGAATCCTTCGGGCTTGATCGCCTGTATGAACTTTGCGAGATCGCGAGAGAACTGGTTGACAAGTACAATATCGGTCGCGTTATTGCCCGACCGTTTATTGGTGACGGTCCCGACACGTACACACGAACAGGCAATCGGCGTGATCTTACAACGCCACCTCATGCTCCCACGGTTCTAGACAAGCTCGTTGAGCATGGCGGCGAAGTAATCAGTATCGGGAAAATCGCCGATATTTTTGCGCACAAGGGGATCACAAAAAAGGTCAAGGCGACGGGCAACGCTGCATTGTTTGATGCCACCGTCGAGGCAATCAGGGAAGCTCGCGATCAGTCAATAATCTTCACCAATTTTGTCGACTTTGACATGCTCTATGGACACCGGCGGGATGTGCATGGCTATGCTGAAGCCCTGGAGTACCTTGATCGACGATTGCCGGAAATTCTGGACCTGTTGCGCGACGACGACCTGCTGATTCTTTGCGCCGACCACGGTTGCGATCCGACCTGGCCGGGTAGCGATCATACGCGCGAGCATATCCCGGTCCTGGCACTGGGTGCCGGACTGAAACCAGGGTCGCTGGGACGTCGTGAGTCATTTGCCGACATCGGTCAGAGCCTGGCGACGCACTTTGGTCTGTCGCCGATGGACTACGGTACCAGCTTCATTTAGCCGTTCTTCCAGGACTCCGGTACGCGCACGGCAGTGACTTCACCTTCGGCCGTTTGCACACCGCCCGAAAAAACGCGGCAAGAGATCACTGCTTTCTTCTTACTGTGTTCCTTGACCGTTGCCCGCAGTTCAATTTCCTGGTCGATCGGTGTCGGGGCAAGGTAGTTGACCGTCAGCCGGCCGGTTACGCACCAGATTTCCGGCGGCTCGCCAGTTTGCCGACCTTCGCTTCGGTAGAAATGACTGGTTGCCGTACCGACGCAATGACAGTCGATCAGGCTGGCAATGGTGCCGCCATACACGTATTGCGGTGGGCCAGCACATTGCTCCGGTCTTGGCAAGTAGCGGCAGACGCTTTCGTCACCTTCCCAGTGACTCTTTATTTGCATGCCCGCCGGATTATTCGGTCCACAGCCGTAGCAGTTATTGCCGGGCATAAGGTCCTGGATAGCGCTCACCGGTTGCGCTCGTTCAGTGCCGTTTGCATTTTTGCGGCAAGCGCATTGGCCTCAGTCCTCACACGCGCTGTATCGATGGTGAGTATTTTGCGTTCCTTCATCAGGATCTTCCCGTCTACAACGACGGTGGCCACATCCTGTTCGTCGGTAACGTAGACGAGATGCGAAATAACATCATAGGTCGGAACATGATGCACATCATCGAAGGCAACCTGGATGATGTCAGCCCTTTTTCCGATTTCGATTGATCCAATCGTGTCGCCCATACCGACAGCAGCGGCACCGCCGCTGGTCGCCATTTTCAAAACGGTTGGCGCCGACATCACGACCGGATCCATGCGGTCGACTTTCTGCAGGAATGCGGCGAGGCGCATTTCCTCCCACATGTCGAGGTCATTGTTGCTGGCAGCACCGTCCGTGCCCAGGCCAACGCGGACTCCGGCAGCCAGCATGTCAGGGATCGGTGCGACGCCAGAGGCGATTTTCATATTTGAGGTGGGATTGTGTATGACGCCGACTTTGCGTTCCGCGAGGATGCGAATTTCATCATCGGTGGGCCAGACCATGTGTGCGGCGATCGTCGGTCCATCGAAAAAACCGATGGACTCTGCCAGTTCAACGCTGGTCATGCCGTAAGTGTCTTTCGAATATTGTAGCTCGAACGGCGACTCGGACATATGAATGCTAATTCCGACACCATATTCATTCGCGGCGGCGCGTGTTGCTTTCAACTGTTCCGCATTCAGCGTGTAATTTGCGTGCGGGCCGAAAATCGGTGTGATTCGGGAGTTCCGATTTTGCCAGCGGTCAATAAATCCAATGCCTTTCTCGATCGAGTCCGACGCGCTTTCGGCATCCGGACTTCGCTGGTCGATAACGGTTGCCGATATCTGGGCACGCATGCCGCAATGATCGATGACTTCTGCAATCGTGTCCGGGTAGTAGTACATGTCGATGAACGTCGTCGTGCCGCCACGAATCATTTCCCAGCACGCGAGCTCAGTGCCAATGCGAACGAATTCGGAATCAACGAACTGCACTTCCGCCGGAAAGATGTAGTTGGTGAGCCAGTCCATCAGTGCAAGGTCATCGGCAACGCCTCGCAACAGGGTCATTGCCGCATGTGAATGTCCGTTGATCAGGCCGGGCATGACAACCCGATTTTCGCCCGCAAGGGTTTCTATGGCACTGTAATTTGCGGCGATGTCATCTGCGGAACCAATAGCAAGAATCACGCCTTTATCAACAGCGACGGCAGCATGCCTGTGTACCGTCATTGCATCGTCCATGCTGACGACGTAGTCGCCGTTGATGATGAGGTCGATTCGAGCATCGTCATCAGTCGGCGCCGGATCGCAGCCACCCAATAAGATAAGAACAAAAAAACTTGTAGAACAAAAACTTATGCGGTTCATTGTGCCCCCTTTTTGGAGCATTGTAGCACTGCCGGCGGTGGCCACTGCGCACAAAAAAAGCCGGTCATGTGACCGGCTTTTCCTTAGCACGCGTTTGGCCCGGGATCAGAAGCTTTTCACAAATCGTACGCCGAATTCACTTGGATCGTTACTCAGAATCTGCAGGACATAGTCGCCGGTGTTCAGGCGGGCATTGTCGTAACGCTCATCCGAGACGTTGCGCCCGTACAGTGCTGCAGTCCATGTCTCGTCCGGCGAATGATAGGCGATATCGACATTGACGATGCTGCGGTCGTCGATCTTCGTCAATCGGCCAGGGTCCGAACTCGGCTCGCCGTACATCTCGTCACGGTAAGAGTAGTCCGCACGCATCACAACCGAGGCACCTCCCGACAGCGGAATGGATAGCTCAGGACTCAACGAAAACGTGAGTTCCGGCGTCAGCGGCGCAACCGGCTTCACATTGTTTTGCTCGTCGACATCGACGTCGATGTAACCAAGCGTTGTGTGGAACTGGAAGTTGTCGGTGACCAACAGGGTACTTTCCCACTCGAAGCCAACAGAGTCCTGGTCAACGATCAGGTTCTCTGTGCTGAATCCGCCGCCCGAGGTTGAGCTCACCTGGTAGGGAAGGTCTGAGTACTGTGTATAGAACACGGCCGCACTCATTTGCAGACGATCAAAAGGCTGGCCCTTGATACCCACTTCGTAGTTGGTCGCGGTGATATTGCGACCCGGGATAAGACAGCCGACGATGGTGCCGCCGAAGAGGCAGTACGGACGTGCCGGGAACTGACCCGACTGGTAGCCATTCTGGATCGCGCCATAGACATTCATGCCGCCGTCGAGCGTGAAGTTGGCAGCAAGCTCCCAGCTGATTTCATCGGAGTCGTGCTTGTTGCTGAATGGTCCGCTGCCCACGTTGGCAAAAACGTCTTTCTTGTCTTCGGTGTATCGCGCACCGCCTGACAACCGGAACGAATCCGATACGTCGTAGCCGATATTGGCGTACCCGGCAAAACTCTTGGTGTCTTGTTCGAGGATGAAGATGCCATCGGTGAAGCCATTGAATGTGGTCGGGCTTTGGAAGTTATCGCCTTGTTCCTCGAAGTGGTACAGACCCGAAACGAAATCCCAGGCTCCGAAGTCACCGTTGACCTGGACCTCAAAGGACTGCTGGTTGGCCTGACCTGTCTCAGGGAATGACAAGAAGTCATCGAAGAGGCTGTCGTCATCAAGGCCGGAGCGATACTCAGACGTCCTGGCGCTGGCGATAAGCTTTGTTGAGATGCTGTCCGTCACGTTCCAGTCGAGTGTGATCGCGACGCCCGACGCAGAGTTTGTGACTCGCGTCTGGCTGGCCTGCCCGGTGTTGTTATCATACGGGTCGCTGGATACATCGGCGTTGGTGTATCCCGCCTGCCGCAATGCACTGCACGCCGGCATCTCATCGATTAAAGTCGTGTAAGGCCGCAGGCCGCCTTCACCATCATTGGAATCAGCCGCCAGCGTGATGGAGACCTCGTCGGTCGCGTAGCGGAATGCAATACGGCCGAAGATTTCCTGCGTCTCGCCAACCTTGATGCCCGCGTTCGGCAGGTTTACAAAATTGCCAATGCCACCGCGGTTTTTGAAGCCGCCGGTAAATGCCATCGCGATGGTGTCTGTAAGCTGAGTATCAACGTAGAAGTCGCCGTTCAGTCGTTCGCGGCTTCCGGCCTCGATACTGACGCGTGCACCCGGATCGGTACCCGGTGTTTTGGTGATGATGTTGATCGCGCCGCCGATCGAGTTTCGACCGTACAATGTGCCTTGCGGTCCACGAAGAACCTCAACACGTTCTATGTTCGAGAGGTTCCAGTTCTGGCCAACCTGTCGTCCCAGGTAGACGCCATCGACGTAGACGCTGACGCCCGGATCGGTCGTAATCAGGTGGTCCTGCAGACCAATACCACGGATAAACGGATTGGCGGAGGATGTGTGCCCGGCTGAAAACTGCGTGATATTCAGGTTGGGTACGAACTTGCCGATATCGACGATATCAACAATACCCTGTTGTGCGAGCTTGTCGCCCTCGAACGCACTGATGGCGATGGGCACTTCGTAAATATTCTGTGCCCGCTTGGTTGCGGTGACGGTGATTTCGTCGAACAGGGACTCGTCGTCCTGCGCGAACGACACTGGCGAAATTGCCAGCAGTGTGGCTGAGGCCGAAGCAGTCAGCAATGCTGTCTTTCTATTGGTCATCAAGATTTCCCCCATGAGATCTTTCGTATTCTGAATCGGTCCCGAGCTGCCGGGACCCGTGTGGCGGCGATTATAGCCGAACGACCTACTTGTGCGACCCGATTTCCTGAACTAAGGTGGTGGCCATGGTCGCGAATCACGAAGCCGTAACAGAATTGCCACGGTACCGGGCGCCGGAGGACGGGCAACTCAGCGATGAGATGCTGCATGATTTTCGGCGGCAGGGCTGCCTTATCCTGACCGATTTCGTCCCGGCGACCGAGTGCCGGAAGCTCAAGGCTCGCGCCCGCGAGTTGATCGACCGGTTCGACCCGTCCAGCGTGAAGAGTATCTTCTCGGCGATGGAGCAGACGCAACTCGGTGACAGTTACTTCGAAGAATCCGGCGACAAGATTCGATTCTTCTTTGAAAAAGATGCCTTTGACAGCAACGGCCAGCTGCAGCAGTCCAAGGAGGACAGCCTCAATAAAATCGGCCATGCGATGCATGATCTTGACCCGGTATTCGATGCCTTCTCCCGAACCGCGAAGCTCGAAGCTGTGGTCAATAGTCTCGAATACGAAACTCCGGTCATCCTGCAATCCATGTACATTCTGAAGCCACCCCGTATCGGTGGCGAGGTGTACTGTCACCAGGATTCCACGTTCCTCTATACCGAGCCGGAATCCTG
>DDIP01000370.1 GCA_002338605.1 Proteobacteria bacterium UBA1847
GCGGCGAGTCATTCGTCAGAATATCGCGTGGGCGATCGCTTACAACCTGGCGGCTGTACCGTTGGCTGCCACGGGTATTCTGGCGCCGTGGATGGCAGCGCGTGGCATGTCGGTGAGCTCGCTCATCGTCGTACTCAATGCGTTGCGCCTGCATCGCTACGGCCAGGCGCCACGAAAGACTGCGTCGCTGCCGGTTGAATCAACGCTATCGGAAAATGCCGCAACATGAGCATCCTGTTCCTGCTGATACCGCTCGGTCTGTTACTGCTGGGTTTCGCGATCTGGGCATTTTTCTGGGCGGTCGGTGCAGGGCAATTCGATGATCTGGATACACCGGCATGGAGCGTCGTGATGGATGACGACAGCGCGCCTAAGAAACGTGCCGGCGAGCACACCGACAGCCAGTCGAAAACAGAAAGCCCGGAATGACAGGTGCCTTGATTGCGGCCGCTTTTGCCGCGGGCTTCTTTGGCAGTACGCACTGCATCGCGATGTGCGGAGCGATCGTATTGTTGTTTGAGGGCCAGAATTCAGCGATTGGCGGACGCACACTGAAACGACTTGCCTACAACGCCGGGCGCATGCTGTTTTACGTCACGCTTGGCGTAATCGCAGGCGCATCGGGTGCCTTGCTGATGTCCGGGTTTGCGCAGGGTCTGAACGTACTGCGTATTGCCGCCAGCATCCTTATCATACTGCTCGGCTTCAACCTGGCGCTCGACTGGCAGGCACTTCGATTTGTCGAAGTGGCTGGCGCATCACTGTGGAAGCGCCTGTCACCCCTTGCGCGCCACGTCCTGCCTATCCGCTCCACGGGTGCCGCGATCGGTGCCGGCTTTCTGTGGGGAGCGCTTCCCTGCGGTCTTGTCTACAGCGCTGTCGCCCTTGCCGCAACCGGAGGAAGCGCGCTGTCCGGCGGCGGCGTCATGTTCGCATTCTGGCTGGGAACCTTACCGGCATTGCTGCTGGCAGGCGCGTCGGCTGAGCGCCTGAATCGCTGGAAAGCACGCCCCCAATATCGACGGGTTGCCGGGGCCATCATGATCGCGTTTGGCCTGATCGCATTGAGCGTGCCGTTGCTTCATACAGGCGGTGACGGAGACGAGACCCATCATCATTCGTCAGCGATGCATGCGCAGCCCGTTGTCAATTCGTCGCTCTAAGATAAGGAGGCAGCCATCAACTGGGCGCAGTTGGCGCAATCGCCGTTATCCTGTCGCTTAATTTACGTGGTGGTTCAGATTCGCCAGAACACGCAGCAATTTTCGCGCAGTGTCGAGGCAAATCAGCTTGCGACTTTTGAACGCAAGTGGGTTCCGTTGATTACGCTCCATCTCAACGAGAAACAGGACATTCTCGATCCCTATTTGGGACATCCGGGGCAAATTGAGGAATTGCGGCGTAGCCGCAAGCCCGGGCACGATGGCACGGTGAAAAACGTCTCCGACACGGAAAGTAGCGATGTTGAATTGCTGACAACAATCATCGCCGGCGGCAATGCCAGGGCGAGGCAGACAGCCACTCAACTCCTGCAGCAGTTTGGCAGCCTGAGGGCCTTGCTGCACGCCAGCGATACCGAGTTGTCCCGCATCGACGGCCTGGGTCGCGCTCGCCTGCAACGCCTGCGTGCGCTGCCCATCCTGGCGCGTCGCTATTTCGAAGAATCTTTGCCGTGCGGGGTGACGATTCGTAGCCCGTCAGACACGGAGTCCTTTCTGAAGGCCCGCATGCAGCATCTCGGTCACGAGCTGTTTTGCTGCCTCTACCTCGATAACCGGCATCGCGTATTGCGCTTCGATGAACTTTTTCGAGGCACCATAGACGGCACCAGCGTCTACCCGCGTGAGGTCGTAAAAGAGGCTTTGAGTGTGAATGCCGCGGCTGTAATACTTGCGCACAATCATCCATCCGGGGTCGCCGAGCCCAGCCAGGCCGACGAGCGCATAACCTTACGCCTTAAATCCGCCCTCGAACTGGTCGACATTCGACTTCTGGATCACCTGATCGTCGGAAACGGCGCCGCGACGTCACTTGCAAGCCGCGGACTATTGTAAAGTCATGGGGGAAAATGGCGCCGGGCCTTGAATTGCACCGGATTCGCTGGTATAAAGTTCCGCTCTCTGCCCGTCTGTCACGGGCAACTTTTAGCAAAATCAGAGACTTACCCATGTCCAAGGTATGCCAGGTGACGGGGAAACGGCCGCAAACGGGCAATAACGTTTCTCACGCACACAATAAAACTCGTCGTCGCTTCCTGCCGAATCTGCAGAGCAAGCGTTTTTGGGTCGAATCCGAAAAGCGTTTCGTTCGCCTGCGCATTTCGCACAAGGGCCTCAGAATCATCGACAAGCACGGTATCGAGAAAGTACTCGTTGACCTTCGTGCTGCCGGTCATCGCGTTTAATCGCCGGAGTAAGAGCCATGCGTGACAAAATCAAACTCGTGTCCAGTGCCGGAACCGGCCACTACTACACAGTGACCAAGAACAAACGCCTGCATCCGGAAAAGATGGAGACCAAAAAGTACGACCCGACTATTCGGCAACACGTACTTTATAAAGAAGCGAAGATCAAATAAAAAAAGCCCGGTTTAACCGGGCTTTTTTTGGCGCCACAATGCGGTATGCCCGAGCTACCTGAAGTTGAGACAAGTCGACGAGGCATCGCGCCACACATCGTCGATTCCACCGTTACCGTTGTCGTCGTTCGCAACCGCCGATTGCGGTGGCCAATATCGAGGTCGGTCGAGCGCCATCTTCAGGGCTCAGTCGTCAAAGCCGTCGACCGTCGCGCCAAGTACCTGCTGATCCGTACCGCCGAGGGTGCGGCTATCCTGCACCTCGGCATGTCCGGCAGCGTTTGTATCGTTGATCGCCATACACCGGCTGGTGTGCACGATCATGTCGACATTGAGTTCGACTCCGGCAAAGTGCTGCGATTCCGTGATCCGCGCCGCTTCGGATCACTCCATTGGAGCAGGAACCCACTCGCGCACAAGCTCTTGAAAGCCCTGGGGCCGGAACCGCTGGGCGACGAGTTTGACGGCCACTACCTGTGGCAGCGCTCGCGCGGCCGGCGCGTCAGCATCAAGCAGTTCATTATGAATGCTCAGGTTGTTGTCGGTGTCGGCAACATCTACGCCAGTGAGGCGCTCTATTCTGCCGGTATCAACCCGCGTCGTGCAGCGGGGCGCATCAGCTTGCAACGCTACGAGCGGCTTTCAGCCGCGATCAGGGAGGTACTGGCAGAGGCCATCAGAGCCGGTGGTACGACATTGCGCGACTTCTACGGCGGTGACGGCGAAGCCGGCTACTTCCAGCAGCAACTGGAGGTCTACGGCCGGCACGGCAAACCGTGCCGGGCTTGCGATACGCCAATTACCGCGATCGTCCAGGGCCAGCGCTCCACGTATTACTGCAAGCGGTGCCAGACCTGAATTTTCCGTGTCTACTTGCGGCCACAGCGAGCAAGCAAGGCGTCTTTCACTTTCGGCGATACGAATTCGCCGATTTCGCCGCCAAGTGACGCCACCTCGCGAACCAGGCTGGACGAAATGAATGTGTATTTTTCAGTCGGCGTCAGAAACACGGTCTCGACTTCATCGGTAAGGTGTCGGTTCATGTTCGCCAACTGAAACTCATACTCGAAATCCGACACCGCGCGCAATCCGCGAATGATCACCGCGAGACCGTGCTCTTTCGCAAAATCGACCGTCAGGCCAGCATAGCCTGTCACCTCGACGTTCTGGAGGTCGTCCAGCGCTTCTCTGGCAAGTTCAACGCGTTCGGTGAACGAAAACATGGGTGCCTTGCTTCCCGGATTCGCCGCGATTGCAACAACCACGCGATCGTAGAGCCTTGCCGCGCGGCGAACCAGGTCCTCATGTCCAAGCGTAATGGGGTCAAAGGTACCTGGATACATCGCTGAAACTGTCATTTTTGGATCTCCCCCCGGGCCCGGGCTGTTGCAAGCATGTAGCGAACGTTGCCCGCTGTCTTGTTGTGAACAACTGACCAACCGGCGGGCAGTGTCGGTAACGACTGGTCTTTGTCGAGCTCAATGTAGATTTTGGCCTTGCTCACCAGCCAGTCATGTTTGTCCAATAGTCTACACAATTCATCATGCAGATCGGCGGCGAACGGTGGATCGAGGAAGACGATATCGAATTTTCGAGCACCCGGCTGCAGCAGGAATCGTTGCGCATCCTCTACCCGGACCTCGAACTGCCTCGCACCGAGTGACGCCAGGTTGCTCCTTAGCGTTGCCGCCGCCAGCGCTGAGCGTTCGACAAAAATTGCGCTGGCGGCGCCGCGCGACAACGCTTCGATGCCAAGCGCACCGGTTCCTGCACATAAGTCGAGACAGTGTGCGCCATGAATACCCGGTGTCAGCCAATTGAACAAGGTTTCCCGTATTCGCGAGGATGTCGGTCTCAATCCGGGCAAATCGGCGATCTGCAAACGGCGACTGCGCCAAATTCCCGCTACAATACGCAGCTGTCCCGCCGGGGACTTTTTCTTGCCTGCCGATTTCTTGACTGTCATTTTATTGGGCCTCTGGTGAACGTATAGCGATGTTTGGAAAAAAAGAAAAGCCCAACAAACCGGAAAGCTTTATCAGTCGTTTGCGCGCGCGCCTGAATCGCGGCGATAGCTGGCTAAGCTACGACCTCGCAAACCTGGTACCGGGTGGTACGATCGACGACGATGTACTCGATGAACTCGAGTCATTGCTGGTCATGGCTGACGTCGGCGTCGAAACAACGGCTCTGATCATTGACGATCTTAAGAATAGCCTCGCGCGCAAAGAGCTGAAGGACCTTGCCGCTTTACGCGCGGGCATTGAGCACGCTGTGCTGAAAATACTGGAGCCCGTGGAGCAGTCCCTGGTGATCGACAAGCCCGAGGGGCCGTTCGTCATTTTCATGGTCGGCGTCAATGGCGCTGGCAAGACCACCACGATCGGCAAGCTCGCACGACGTTTCAGGGAGCAGGGACACTCGGTGATGCTGGCGGCAGGTGACACGTTTCGTGCCGCCGCAGTTGAGCAATTGCAGGCCTGGGGTGAACGCAATGACGTGCCGGTGATCGCACAGCAGTCGGGCGCTGACCCCGCGGCAGTTATTTTCGACGCATGGCAGGCCGCCAGGGCACGCAATATCGACGTCCTGCTGGCTGATACGGCCGGACGCCTGCAAAGCCAGTCAGGGCTGATGGATGAACTGGCCAAAATGAAACGCGTCGTCTCGCGGCATGACGAGTCCGCGCCGCACGAAACGATGCTCGTTCTGGACGCGAGCCAGGGACAGAACGCCTTGATTCAGGCGGAAAAATTTAACGAGGTTCTGGGGATCACCGGAATCGTCGTGACAAAGTTGGACGGCAGCGCCAAGGGTGGCATTCTTCTGGCTATCGCGAATCGTCTTAAGGTACCGGTACGGTTTATTGGTATTGGCGAGGCGGTTGACGATTTGCAGCCATTTAACGCAAGAGAATTTGCGACGGCATTACTTTCGTCCGGTGACAGGAACTCACCATAGATGATTCATCTCGATAACGTGACCAAGCGTTTTCCGGGTGGCCAGGAAGCCATTTCCGGACTCACAATGACGGTCGAACGAGGCGAAATGGTTTTCGTTACAGGTCACTCGGGCGCAGGCAAGAGCACCTTGCTGCGACTGATTGCACTCATCGATCGTCCAACCAGCGGCCAGGTCATCGTTGATAATCAGAACACTCAGCGCGTCAAGCGCCGCAAGATACCTGCCTACCGACGACAGATCGGCATGGTGTTCCAGGATCACAAATTGCTGTATGACCGTCCGGTTTTTGACAACGTTGCCTTGCCCCTGATTATCGCCGGCGTCAGTCATCGAGACGCCGGACGTCGGGTCCGGGCCGCGCTAGACCAGGTCGGACTACTGCACAAGGAAAAGCAGAGTCCGCAAACGCTTTCTGCAGGCGAACAGCAGCGTATCGGTATCGCGCGCGCGATTGTAACTCGTCCAAAACTTTTGATTGCCGATGAACCGACCGGCAACCTTGATCCCGACCTGTCGCTGGAAGTCATGCGCATATTTCGACGCTTCAACGAAGTGGGCGTCACGTTGCTGATCGCCAGCCATGACATCGCGCTGATCGACCGACTGGGTTGCCGGCGCATCGAACTCGAAGACGGCAGGCTCCAGGCAGAAAAGGACGAGGCTGAACTATGGCATTGACAAGAAATGCCGATGCCGTCGCACCGGTCCGATCATCGGGTGCTTTCACCACCTGGCTGACACGCCATGCGAGTACGTCCCTGGGTGCGCTGGGGAGATTGTCGAGGCAGCCCTTCGCCAGCCTGATGATCGTGCTGGTCATTGCCGTCACGCTGGCACTGCCCGCCGCAATCAATGTGATCGTCAAGAACGTGCAATCCGTCAGTGGAAGCTGGAACAACGCGCTCGATTTTTCGGTGTATCTAAAGAAAGAATTGTCAGTCAGTGAAGCCGAAGGTCTCGCTCAGCTCATCGACCAGCGCGCTGACGTCGAGTCAGTCACATTGATTACCGCAGACGAAGCACTGGCCGAATTCAAACTGCAATCAGGGTTCGGCGCGGCACTCGACCAGCTTAGCGACAATCCCTTGCCACATGCGCTCGTCGTTCGCCCGAGCCCGGGAAACACCACTGCATCGATGATCTTGTTGCAGGAAGAGATCGGCAATTTACCCGAGTCGGACCTGGTTCAGGTCGATACGGAATGGGTGCAACGATTTCACGCCATTCTCGACATCGTGAGGCAGGCAATTGCAATTGGCGCCGCACTGCTAGGCATCGCGATTGTCGTCGTCATCGGCAATACAATTCGCCTTGATATCGAGAATCGCCGTGAGGAAATCGAGGTCACCAAGTTGATCGGCGCAAGCAACGCTTTCGTGCGGCGGCCGTTCCTCTGGACAGGCTTCTGGTACGGTCTGCTGGGTGGCACCTTCGCGCTGCTGCTGGTCGAATATGGCCTATTCCTGCTAAAAGGGCCGGTCACCCGGCTTGCCGGCCTTTACCAGGGCAACATCACCGTTCTGACGCTCGATGTTGCTGAATCGGCGGCGATCGTCGGCATCGCCTGTTTTCTCGGGCTGTTCGCGTCCTGGGTCACCGCGGCTCGCCACATGTACCGGATCGAACCGCGTTGAATTGACATCAGTCCGCACCCTGTTAAGCTAACTATATGTTTTTTATAGTGATATAGAACATCCTGATCGGGAACCAATTGGATTTGTTAGCACTCTAATACCACGAGTGCTAACATCGGCACCCAATCAAGGAGGGAACACATGACAAGCCCGGTTCTTAAATCGAACTACGAACTTGCGCTCGCAGGCCCGGTCGGCAGTCTTGACGGTTACATCCAGGCTGTTGGCGGCATACCCGTTCTTAGCAAAACGGAAGAACAGCGATTGGCGCGCCGACTTCGTGACCACGAAGATCTTGAAGCAGCGCGTGAACTCGTCATGGCGCACCTGCGCTTTGTGATTCATATTGCCAAGGGCTACACAGGCTATGGCCTGCCGCTGAGCGACCTGATCCAGGAAGGTAATGTTGGATTGATGAAGGCGGTCAAACGCTTTGATCCGGACTATGACGTTCGCCTGGTGTCGTTCGCCGTACACTGGATTCGTGCCGAGATTCACGAGTTTGTACTGAAGAACTGGCGCATCGTCAAAGTTGCCACGACCAAAGCACAGCGCAAGCTGTTCTTCAATCTTCGCAAGAACAAGAAGTCCCTGGCCTGGTTGTCCGACGCCGAAACGAAGGCTGTCGCCAAGGATCTTGGCGTGAAAGCTGCGGAGGTCACCGAAATGGAGAAGCGGCTGCACTCTCGGGACGCCGTTTTCGACCCGACACCGGACATCGATGATGATCGAAACTTTACGCCCGCCGCCTATCTGCCGAGCCCGAACGCCGATCCCGCACTTCAGGTTGAAGCATCGGACTGGAACGACGACGCCTCTGATCGCTTGCACGAAGCACTGGAAGTGCTGGACGAGCGCAGCCGACGGATTCTCGACGTGCGCTGGCTTTCCGAGGACAAGATGACGCTGCACGAACTCGCCGACGAGTACGGCGTATCTGCAGAACGCATTCGGCAAATCGAGGTCAACGCGATCAAGAAACTACAGACGGCAATGGCCGCCTAGGGTTTTCCGACCGGAGTTCGAAGGCCGCTCATTGAGCGGCCTTTTTTGTGGCGAATTATTTGAAGACCCGCGTTCGGTACCTGACGTAGCCACCTTTCTCGATACCCATCGGATCATGGTGCGTCCAGTGCACGAGCCCGCCCAGCTCATTCCATTCATACATGCCCCGCACCCGGACGCGGTCACCCATGCCCAGTGGCACCCGCTCGGCAAGATCGATGTTGTGTGCGATCAGCAGCGTCTGGCGATTGCCGATACCCAGGATAAAGCGCTGGTGGCGAGAGCCGTCGTTGTCGTCCGCCAATAGGCGCCTCACGAAGCCTGTCACCTCGATCCAGCTACCGTCGTCGGACTTCTCGTAGGGTTCGCTCATGTGTCGCCCGTGTTCTTGTTATTGGGGGGCAGGCAGACAGAGTGCCATAAAAAACGCGGCAAACCATCCCTGGTTGCCGCGTCGTAATTTTACAAGACCGAATTAGCCCGCGGTAACAGGCACCATCGTAATTTCAACGCGCCGATTGATCTGTCGACCGCTCTCGGTGCTGTTATCTGCAATCGGGCGAGCTTCACCCATGCCGAGTGTGATTAATCGCTGTGGAATGACGCCCCGTCCCTGCAGGTAAGCCGATACCGAGTTCGCACGTCGCTCCGACAAGCCCTGGTTGTAGCTATCCGTACCGGTGCTATCGGTGTGACCGGCAACTTCAACAACCGTCTGCTCGTATTCAGCCAATACCTTGCCGACCGAATTCAGCACATTGAAGAATGCCGGGCTCAGGTCTGCGCTATTGGTCGCAAAGGTCACATTGCCGGGCATATTCAACGTGATGTTGTCACCATTTCGCACAACACTAACGCCGGTGCCTTCAAGCTCTGCCCGAAGCTCGGCCTCTTGCTTGTCCTGGTAGCGGCCGATTGCACCGCCGGCAAGCGCACCGATACCCGCGCCAATCAGAGCATGCTGTCGACGCTCCACGGCATCGTCACCGGAAATCAGGCCGGCCACAACGCCTGCTGCTGCGCCGATCAGGGCGCCTTTCGTCGTGGAACTTGTCTTTTCTTCACGCGTGTATGCGTCAAGCGTCGTACAACCGCTCACAAAAACCGTCATTACGGCCATTGCGAGAATGAATTTGGAAGTTTGATTACTCATGATCTTTCCTTTGGATGCCATGTTTGCGTGCATTAAAGCGCTTTGTACCTGAACAGAGACTTAATTGGGACAGAATTGTTCATAGCCCGGCGACTTTCGGCCCGGACTGTGGACTGTGTCACAAGTCGAACGTGCAGGGGTAGAATACACCAATGACGGAGACCAACGACTGGCTTGACCGCTACCGGCTATCCCATGAAAACCTGCGCAATCCCATGGTTTTCTGGGCTGCTGTCCCAATGGTCGTCATTGGCCTGTCCGGCGTACTTTGGGCTCTGCCTGTGCCACAGGAATTCCAGCGCATATCTCCATTGCTCAACTGGGGGAGCGCATTCCTGATGGTATCGGCGATCTACTATTTCATTATTTCCCTGTCGCTGGCGATCGGCCTCTTGCCGTTCCTGCTGGGGCTGGCGGCGATTCAGCTATGGCTCGCCGACTCGGGTCTTCCGGCTATGGGCGTATCGCTCGCGTTGCTGTTGGCGGGATTCGTCGGCATCGTGTTGGGCCGCGGTGGCGCGCCACGCGCCATTCTCCAGGATGTTCAGCTGATGATGATCGGCCCTGCCTGGCTGCTATCAGAAGTCTACAGGCGTTTCGGAATCCCCGTTTAACAGATAGAATCGACGCCCGAACCCTACTCATGCAGGAAGATTAGTGAGCCAGAAACTCGATCCGATGGATATTTATGACGTTCGTTCGCTGCTTAGTGAAGACGAAGTCATGGTCAAAGACACCGTCGCCCGTTACGTCGACGATAAAGTCATCCCACTGATGCAGGAAGCTTTTGAGCAACACCAGTTTCCGCGGCACCTGATCCATGAGGTTGCGGAACTCGGCCTGCTGGGCAGCTCGATCGATGGCTATGACTGCGCCGGCATGAATAGCGTCAGTTACGGACTGATTTGCCAGGAACTCGAGCGCGGTGACAGCGGCCTCAGAAGCTTTGTTTCGGTTCAATCGAGCCTGGTGATGTTCCCGATTCACGCCTACGGATCGGAAGAACAAAAGCAACGCTGGCTGCCTGCAATGGCGAAGGGAGAGGCCATCGGTTGTTTTGGTCTTACGGAACCCCATGGCGGCTCGGATCCGAGCAATATGAAAACACACGCCCGGCGGGACGGCGATGACTGGATTTTGAACGGCGCGAAAATGTGGATCACCAATGCGACGATCGCCGACGCGGCGATTGTGTGGGCCAAGACTGACGAAGGCGTCAAGGGATTTATTGTCGAAAAAGACATGCCCGGATTCGATACGCAGGAGATTGAAAACAAGTTTTCTTTACGTGCTTCTGTCACCGGCGCACTGTTCTTTAATAATGTTCGAATTCCAAAAGCGAATGTTCTGCCCGGGGTATCGAGCCTGAAAGGACCATTGAGCTGCCTGACACAAGCGCGTTTTGGAATCACCTGGGGTGTGATCGGCGCCGCACAGGCCTGCCTTGACGAGGTCCTTGCTTACACACAGGAACGAATCCTCTTCGGTAAACCGCTTTCCAATACACAAACCATCCAGATTCGCATGGCCGACATGAGTCGTCGCATAACGACCGCTCAGCTCTTGTCATTACAGCTTGGCCGGATCAAGGATCAGGGACGGCTCAACCCGACTCAGGTATCGATGGCAAAGTGGAACAACTGCAGGGCGGCACTCGATATCGCCCGCGATGCCCGGGACATTCTCGGTGGCGCCGGTATCAGTGCCGAGTTCGTACCAATCCGGCACATGTTGAATCTCGAAAGCGTCATTACCTATGAAGGCACGGAAACCGTGCACCAGCTCGTGGTTGGCAAGGAACTTACCGGAGTGAATGCCTTCGGGTAATGCGGGCTTGAACGCTCCGGGACTTCCACAAAACCGCGACATGTGGCGCATCGCTGTGCCCATGATCCTGTCGAACATTTCAGTGCCGTTGCTCGGCATGGTTGACACCGGGGTTACCGGCCATCTCGACAACCCCGCCTACCTCGGCGCTGTCGCAATCGGCGCGACGATTTTCACGTTCATCTACTTGGGCATGAACTTCCTGCGGATGGGTACAACCGGTATCACGGCTCAGCAGTTCGGCGACAGCGACCACGATGGCCTGCGATCAGCGCTGGGCCAGGCATTGATCGTCGGATTCGTGGTTGCGCTGGCGCTAATCGCGTTACAGGTCCCGATCGAGGTCATCGCGTTGCGCCTGATCGGTGGCGAGCCGGAAACGCAGGCGTTTGCTGCCGAGTATTTTTCGATTCGAATCTGGAGCGCACCCGGCACACTCGCCAATTTCGCGCTGATCGGCTGGTTTCTCGGATTGCAGAACGCGCGCGTGCCACTGTTTATTTTTCTGACGATAAACATCACGAATATTGTTCTCGACCTGGTATTCGTCGTCTTGCTCGGGATGACCGTCGATGGTGTTGCACTCGCTTCCGTAATCGCTGAATACGCCGGGCTGTTCGTGGGCGCAAGCTTC
The DNA here is from genome assembly GCA_002338605.1 of Proteobacteria bacterium UBA1847. Lineage (GTDB taxonomy): Bacteria > Pseudomonadota > Gammaproteobacteria > Steroidobacterales > Woeseiaceae > UBA1847. Next base: position 11,795 of record DDIP01000370.1, read on the forward strand.
GCTGTTGCCGCTTTGCGCATACATGAAGGGCGGTGGCTTCCGGAGCGACTGACGAATTTCGACGCTTACAGGGCATTTTTCTCGATCAACGCCAACATCTTTATTCGTACGATGGCATTGATGTTCACGCTGGCGTTCGTAACAGCACAAAGTGCACGCCTCGGGCCCCTGGTGCTCGCTGCAAACGCGGTCCTAATGAACTTCCAGCATCTGACATCGTTCGGTCTCGACGGCCTGGCGCACGCCGCTGAAGCATTGGTTGGCAAAGCCGTCGGACAAAGAAGTCGCAAAGCATTGGTTCACGCGGTTAACCTCACTTTGAAATGGTCGTTGATTTTTGCCGCCGGGTTCACGGTTTTCTATATTGTCGCCGGCGAACTCATCATTGCGACACTCACTGACATTGACGACGTACGCGAAACCGCCCGGCGCTACCTGCCATGGATGATCGCGTCGCCCATGGTATCGGTATGGTGTTTTCTGTATGACGGTGTATACATTGGCGCGACACGTGCCCGGGCGATGCGAAACATCATGCTGTTTTCAACGCTCATCGTTTTCCTGCCGGCCTGGTACCTGGCGCAACCCTACGGAAATGACGGGTTGTGGTTCGCGTTTCTGCTATTCATGGCCAGTCGCGGGGTCGGCATGCACATTATCTACCGACAGAAGATTGTCCGTGGTGTGCTGGGCCCAAACGTAGCCCAGTAAACCGGTCACCAGGTTGGCCAGTGCATAGGCCGCGAAGATTCCGGCAATGCCGAAGAACCGCTGCAAGATAAACGCGACCGGCAAATACAAGACGATCATTCGTGCCACGCTGATATAGACTGCAGGCATCGGCTTGCCCAGCCCGTTAAACGCTGCGTTGACCACCATGACAATGCCATAGGCCCCGTAGCTGAGCGGCGCAATCCACAGAAACAGCCGCGTCACACGATTGACCTCAGGGTTATCGCTGAACAGTCCCGGCAGAAAGCCGGACAACATCGCGAGCAAGATGGCGAGAACCAGGCCACTGCCCAGGCAGAAAATCGCACACTGACGCAGCGACAGTTTAATACGGTCTTTCTTGCCGGCGGACAGGTTCTGGCCGACGAACGGCCCAATGACCGACGACAGCGCGTAAAAAATGACGAGCACCATAGACTCGATACGGCTTGCGACGCCGAACCCCGCGACCGCTTCCGGTCCGTAGCGAGCAATCATCGCTGTAATGAAGGCCACGGCGATGGGAATAATTGCGTTAGTGCCCGCTGCGGGAAGGCCTACGTGCAAAATATCGATCCACGACTTCGAAAGTTCACCCGGTTTGGGTTTTTTGAAACTGACCATCTGCAGTCGATAGACCAGAATGTAGACGGTGCCAACAAACATCATACCTCTGGCCAGCAATGCGGCGACCGCGGCACCATCGAGCGCCATAGCAGGAACGGGGCCCAGGCCAAAAATGAATATCGGATCGAGCACGACATTGAGCAAAGCCGCGGCGATCATCAACTTGCCCGGCAGCATCGTATCGCCGGTCGCGCGCATGCAACTCATACCGACCATGCCAACAACCAAAAACGGGATACCGCTGTACAACAAGGTCATGAAACTGCGAATCATCGGAATCATGTCGACCGGCGCGCCGAGCAACAGGAACAGTGGCTCAATGGTCAGCAGGCCGATTGCCGCGAGAATCGCCGTGACCAGGAACGCCAGGACGAGGCTGTCGGTGGCGAGGCGGCGAGCTCGTCGTTCCGTACCGGTGCCAATAGCGCGGGCAACAACGGACGACGTACCGGCACTCAATCCGATGGCCACGCTGGTAATGATCATTAAAATCGGGAACCCGAAACTGAATGCCGCAAGCGCCCGGTCGCCAACCATACCGAGAAACCAGGCATCGATGAGCCCCTGCGCCATCATTGTTGAAATGCCAACCAACATGGGCAAGGTCATTTTGACGAGGTGCTGTCCTACTGCACCCTCGGTAAGCTTGCCTTTTCGAGCTGCCATCTGAAGTCGATTCCTGAAACGGAAACAGACGAATACAGGGTATGGCTCTGAAACTCAAGACCGCGTGCACAAATGACAAATGCGGACGGTATGATCGACCTACGGCAGCTTCGTTGCTGTGACTACAAATCGAAACGGACCGCCCGCTTCGCGCGCATCGAACGGATAACACGTGACCAGTGACAATGTCGGGGCGTGCGTATCCAGCAGTAGACTGTCTGTTCTCGAATCGACAATGTCAGTTGCGACAATCTTGTAGGTGTGTTTTTGACCGTTGGTGGACTCAAGGGTGAGCAACTCGCCTTGTTCGATATCCTTCAGGAATCGAAAATGCGTGTCGCGATGGCCGGCGATGACGGTGTTTCCGATCTCGCCGGGCAGAACACTCGCACTGAGGTGCCCGGGACCAAAAGCGAGCGTCCGTCCTGATCCACCAGCCAGGACAACCAGGTTAACCCTGCCCGACCTGGCGGTGAGTCGGGCGACGGGCCATGTGTCCGCCCAGGGCCAGGGTGCAACTCGAGTCTCCCCAGCGGCTGAACGTATCCAGGCTCGTTGCATCAATTCCTGTGCAAGCCATGCCTTGGCCGGAATATAGGCGCCCTGACCCATTTGCCAGAACCCGAAGCACAGCAGGCAAGCCACGACGGCGCGACCCAGTTTCCTAGCGCAATCGTGCATGCCGGAACCGGCTGCCGTGGTGTTGCACAGCAAGCAAGAACAGCGCAAGCAGCAATGATGCAAATCCAAGCAACCGTAGCGCCGGCGCATTGGTCGCTGTCGCCGGGAATCCGAAGATGGCATTCGTGCTCTGACCATACGGCATCAGATTCGGTACCTGCTCACTGTTGAGTGGGTCGCCGATCGGACGTACCGGTGTCTTGTCGACGGCGACCAGGCTCGTGTATTTGCTCACCAGGTGATGCGTGAGCGCTGTCTCGACGATTTGAGCACGCGCCTCTTCCGACTCCGCGTGGCGACGTTCGATGTCCAGCAGCTCGCCAATCCTGGCGCGCGCCCATAGAGCAGCGACACCGGCGCTGTTCGGTGCCGCATTGACCGGAACCTCGGCCCTCCAGGCACCGGCAACAGAGTTACCGCGGATCAGGATCGTGTCATCGCGGCGGAACTTGCCGCTCGCCTCAACTTTCACAGTGACTGGCTCCCCGATGTACAGATCCGGCACAACGGCAGGATAACTGTCGGTTACGACGCTGCTCGGCCATTCCACTTCGATACTGGTAACCTGTGGCTGCTCGAGCTTCTGAAACAGGCCGTCCATTCGTTCCTGCACCTCGTGCAATGCGCTGATGAACGTATACGATCCTCGCCCGGCTTCTGCAGCTTTGCGCATGAACGCACTGTTCGGCGCCGACCCGATACCGACGGTAAACAGACGCGCGGCACCGAGGCGATCCTCAATCATTGTGAACAGTTCATCTTCATAGCCGACGCTTCCGTCAGTAATAAAGATAACCTGGCGCAGATGCTCTTCCGATTGCGGCGAGTTGAGTGCCAGTGCCAGTGCAGGACGCATTTCTGTACCGCCGTTCGCTTTCAGTCCCTTCACGAAGTTCGATGCCTGCAGGATAGTCGCCGTATTCACAACCTCGCTTTGCCGAAATAATGATGTCGTTGCCGAATTGAATTCGATGATATTGAATCGATCCGTGGGCTTCAGGCCCCGCAGCGCAAGCTGTACCGCCCGCTTTGCCTGCTCCATCGACACACCATGCATTGACCCGGAAGTGTCGATAATGAATATCGTCTCCCGTGGAATGCTACCGGCGGGCAGTTTCTCCTGATCCGGAGGCATTACCATCAGCAGAAAATAGGGCTTGCCTCCGACCGTTTCAGTAAATGACATGGCCCGTGGCGCTGAAGATGGAATTGGCCGCCATACGAGTTCAAAATCGTGGTCCATGGCAACGGTTCCAGAGCGAAGAGCAACGGTGTATTGATTCTTCTTCTCACTGACGCTGACGGGGTGATAACGACTTGCAATGGTTTCCAGCGGCATACCGGCATTGACATTGGCGGTCAGTGACAGCTGATGCGCATTTGAGTTCATTACCTGAGGCGGCGTGATCAATGACGCATCCGGCACCCGGTCGGTATCGGGCGCCCAGCCACTTCCGGTTCGATCCGGCAGCGCGGACCCCGAGACGTATCGCGGTGTGAGCGTCATCGGGAATCGAATGCTGAACTGGCCTTTTTCGTAGCGAATGTCTTCCAGGTACTCGATTTCGACGGCGACCAGCTCCCCCGGCGCGACGTTTGCCACCGAGGTCGTAAACAGGTTTGCACGCTGCTGTTCAACCAGGCTGGCTTTTATTCCGTCGGCTTTGGCCTTTTCGTAGGTTTTCCTGGCATGTTCCTTTTCCTGTATTTCACCCTCGATAAATCGCTCGCCGATGTGCATTCGCATACGATCGACGGCAGCCTTGTCAGGCAATGGGAATACGTAGACACCCTCGACCCAGTCCTGGCTGGTGTTCTGAAACTCCTGGCGCACCTTGACTCGAGCGACAAGGCCGCTGATATCCATATCGACACTGGTATTCAGCAGCGTTGCGCTGGTGTAGCCATTTTGCATGCGCAGTAGCAGGCTACCCGACTGCAGTTCACCCGGTGTTACGCTTTCTGCCACGGCGGGCTCCGGTGCAGCTGCCAGTAAGATGACCAGCGCCATCACCCACAACCACGATTTGATGTCTTTTTGTGCTGCGTGCATTTCGGCCTCCTTTCAGCGTGAGCTTCAGTAAACCTGCACAATCCGTCACCCTGTGGGCTGCCGCATGGCAATGTACCGACCGAATGTGGCAAATTGTGGCTTCTGCAAAAGGAACCTGACTGTGGCCAAACGCATAGCGATCATTGAAGACGAACGAGCGATACGGGATAACTACGCCGCCGCTTTCCGGCGTGAAGGCTATTCCGTCGACACGTTTGAGGCTCGAGCGCCTGCGCTGAATGCATTCGAAACCCGTTTACCCGATCTGGTCGTCATCGACGTCAACCTGAAGGATGACGTGGAGGGCGGGTTTGAATTGTGCAGGGACCTTCGTGCCCGGTCGTCCGACTTGCCAATTATCTTTCTGACAGCGCGCGACAGTGAATTCGATGCGGTCTCCGGACTGCGTCTCGGCGCCGACGACTACCTGACCAAAGACATCAGCCTGCCGCACCTGATGGCGCGCGTTGCCGCTTTGTTTCGTCGCATGGAAGCACTCAAGAAACCGGAAGGTGCGAACAGCAGCATCCGTCGCGGTGACCTCGCCATCGACACCGAGCGAATGACAGTTCACTGGCAGGACCGGCCCGTTGGACTGACACTGACAGAGTTCTGGCTGGTGCATGCAATGGCACGCTACCCGGGTCACGTCAAGAATCGCCAACAGCTGATGGACGCCGCTCAAGCCGTACTTGATGACAACACGATTACATCCCACATAAAACGTATTCGCCGAAAATTCATTGCAATCGATGCGAGCTTCGACGCTATCGAGACCGTTTATGGCATGGGCTATCGCTGGCTGAGCGAATAGCCGCGGATCGATGAATCTCCGACGCCAGCTGCTTTTCGTCAGTCTGCTTGCACTGCTGTTGCCGTGGGCCGGCTGCGAGTTCATTCGCGAGACGGAGTCCGCGCTGCGCGGCAGCCAGCAACAAATGCTGGCCGGCACTGCGAGAGCAATGGCCAATTCGATGGCGCAATACGTCGAGGAATATCCGCCGCGTCTCGGCGAACCGAAATCGAGTGAGCAGGTTTTTCTGCACTCACTGCCTGCGGCACCGCGAATCGACGGCTATTTTGATGACTGGGCTTTGCCATCGTCGGCGCAGCGTGTCCTGAGCGGTATGGACGGTCCCGTGCGCGTTGCCATTGCACTGCACGGCAACGCCGCCTTCCTGTATGTCGACGTAAGCGACCGCCAGGTCATCTACGCAAGCGGAGAGACGCTGGTACTCGACGACGGACCACGCTGGGCCGACCGGGTCAGCCTGGTCAACACCAGTCCGCCCTATCTTGACGAGGTTTACGTCTTTGCCGCTGAGGCACCGGGACCGATAATCAGCTACAAACGCGACAGCAGCGGCTTCAAACCGGAGCCTGCGATTGAAGCCTACTGGCAGGACGTTCCTGGCGGCTACCGGCTCGAAGCGCGCATTCCAAGAGCTTTGCTCGGTACGAATCTTGGCCTCATTGTCAGCAACACCAGTGACGCCACGAAAGCGGCTACGCGAACCGCAACGTTCAGCGGCGCGCGGCCCGCCCCCGCGGTTCGAAATGCAGCAGAACTTGAAGCCATTGCGATGACTCTCGTCGACCCGGGGACTCGGGCGATCCTGACTGACGCCGCCGGCTGGCGAATCGCTTCGGCGGGAGAGCTATCGGCCGAGACGACTCGCGCCTCCCGGAGTTCGGGCTGGTCCTACCGGATCTACGATCTTCTGTTCGAGTCCGGAGAAGATGCCCGGTCTGCCGAGCCCGACCCGAGCGGACGCGAACGGCAGGCTTATGTCAGCGCCGCACTCAATGGTCGCGAAATGCCCGCCTGGTTTCGTAGCGACGAAAGCGGTCGCGCAATCATCGCCGTCGCTGCACCGATTGCGAGCAACGGCGAAATCGTCGGCGCACTGATATTGCAGCAGGGTACGGATGCAATTCTCAGCCTCACCAACCGCAACCTGTCGAGACTCATCAACCTGACACTGCTCGTCACCTTGCTGGTTGCGGGTTCGCTAATCGCGTATGCCTCCTGGTTGTCACGTCGAATTCGACACCTGTCGATTGCCGCCGAGAACGCACTGCTAAACGAAACGCTGCATGCTGCGCTGCCCAGCGCGCTGGCCGACGATGAAATCGGCGACCTGTCACGCAGCTTCTCGTATGTGCTGCGGCAACTCGGGGACTACAATGCCTACTTGCGATCCCTGGCATCCAAACTGTCCCACGAATTGCGCACACCGCTGGCAATCGTCACTTCTTCCCTCGAGAACCTTGAGCACGAATCTCTCGATGCAGCGACCGCCACGTATACTGCCCGCGCCAGCGAAGGAGCTGAACGTCTGCGTCGAATTCTGAATGCGATGAGCGAAGCAAGCCGAGTTGAGGAATTGATGGAGCATGCCGAGCAGGAAGTTTTCGATCTCCATGCAGTGCTCGCGTCCACAATCGATGCATACCGGGACGTCTACACTGAGCGACAGTTCGAATTCGACAGTAACACTGACGCTGCTCCCACGGTCGGCTCGCCAGAACTGCTGATACAAATGCTCGACAAGCTCATCGACAACGCGGTCGACTTCAGCAAGCCCGGCGACACGATACGCATCAGTCTGTCATTAATGGGCGATACCAATTTGCTCACCGTGACCAACCCCGGCCCGCCGCTACCGGAACGGATGCGTGCACAGATGTTTGATTCAATGGTTTCCGTGCGCGATGGCCAAAACACCCGTCACCTGGGTCTGGGTTTGTTTGTTGCGAAACTTATCGCCGAAGGGCATGGCGGTACGATCAGCGCAGACAACGTCGACGGTGGCGTGACGTTTGAAATTCGGCTGCCCCGTCAGAACCCCAGGTAGCGAACAATCCCTGCCGCCGCCTCACGCCCCTCATGCACCGCCGTGACGACCAGGTCCGAGCCGCGCACCATGTCACCACCGGCGACAACTTTCGGGTTCGTCGTTTGAAACGGAAAATGACCCAGCGCAGCGACCCGCAGCCTGCCACTGGGCAGCGTCTCTATGGAGAAATCCTTGAACCAGCCTGGCGGATCCGGCCGAAAGCCGAAGGCAATCACAACGGCGTCGGCTGGCAGGATATCCTCGGTCCCGGGAATCACTTCCGGGCGATGCCGTCCATCCGGGCCCGCTTTGCCGAGCTGCGTCTGAATGACCCGAACGCCTTCCACCCGGTCTGTACCGAGAATTTCCAGCGGTTGTCGATTGAAGAGAAATTCGACTCCCTCTTCCCTGCTGTTTTGCACTTCGCGCCGTGAGCCCGGCATGTTTTCCTCGTCGCGCCGGTAGACGCAGCTGACGCTCAACGCACCCTGGCGAATCGCCGTGCGGTTGCAATCCATGCCGGTATCGCCGCCGCCAAGCACGACGACTTTTTTTCCTTCGAGCGATACATAGGGAACGGCGGGATCCTGGTAGCCAAGTTCTTCATAAACGTTGGACACCAGGTACGGCAGGGCCTCATGCACGCCGGGCAAGTCTTCGCCGGGAAACCCGCCCTTCACGTACTCATAGGTTCCCATGCCGAGGAACACGGCATCGTAGTCATCCAGCAATGTCTGGAACGCGATGTCTTCGCCGACGCGTGTGTTGAGCACAAACCTGATACCCATACCCTCGAGGAGTTTTCTCCGTTGCTCAACAATTCGCTTTTCAAGTTTGAACGGCGGTATTCCGTAGGTCAGCAAACCGCCGATATCCGGATAGGCATCATAGACGATGGAGCGCACGCCATTTCGCGCCAGCACATCGGCCGCGGCAAGCCCGGCCGGACCGGCACCAACAATCGCAACACACTTGCCGGTATCCGTCACGTTCGACATGTCCGGGCGCCAGCCCTGTGCGACCGCCTCGTCGGTAATGTACTTTTCGATGCTGCCGATGCTCACCGCGCCATTGACATCGTTCAGCGTGCAGGCGCCTTCGCATAGCCGGTCCTGCGGGCAAACGCGACCGCAGATTTCCGGCAATGAGTTTGTCTGGTGAGACAGCTCGGCAGCCTCGAACAGGCGTCCCTCTTCGATCAGCTCGAGCCAGTTCGGAATGTAGTTGTGTACCGGGCACTGCCACTCGCAGTAGGGATTTCCGCACTGCAGGCATCGTCCGGCCTGAGCGGCTGCGCTCGCACCGTCGTAATGACCGTAGATTTCGCCGAAATGTTTAACACGATGTTCGGCATCCTGCTTTTCGGGATCGCGTCTCGGAACTTCCAGGAATTGTAGCGGGTGTTTCGACATCAGGCCGCCCGTCGCAGTGATTCGATTAATGAGCCCAGTTCGGCCGCCTTGGGTTTTACAATCCAGAACTTCGGCAGAAACGTCCGGTAGTCATCCAGTATCATCGCACCCCATTCGCTGTTGGTATGTTCGACGTGAGTCAACAGCAGCGCATTCAGATGGTGCAGGTGTGCCTCCATACTTTCCGGTGTTACGCGGTGGATGTCGATGAGCTCGTGGTTGTAGCGATCAACGAAGTCACGATCGAGATCCAGCACATACGCAAACCCGCCGGTCATTCCTGCGCCGAAGTTCACGCCTGTATTGCCAAGCACGACAACGACACCGTCGGTCATGTACTCACAGCAATGATCGCCGGCGCCTTCAATGACAGCGACGGCTCCGGAATTGCGCACGGCGAATCGCTCACCTGCACGGCCCGCAGCATACAACTCGCCGCCAGTCGCGCCGTACAGACAGGTATTACCGATGATGGCGGTGTCCCGAACCACATAGGTTGCCTCGCTCGACGGCGTGATCACGATGCGGCCGCCGGCCATGCCCTTGCCCACATAGTCATTCGCATCGCCCGTTAGCGTCATGTCGAGCCCCGCAACATTCCAGGCCCCGAAACTCTGTCCCGCCGTACCGGATAAGCGAATATCCAGCGGCGCCTCGGCCATGCCGAAATTGCCATGCCGTCTCGCGATCTCGCCGGCCAGCCTTGCGCCGATCGAACGGTGGAAATTCTGCACTTCGAATTCAAAACGACCGCCACTCTTCATCTCAATTGCCGGCAACGTTTCGGCCAGCATCTTTTCGGCAAGCTCACCACGATCGAAGGGTTCATTGCGAAGGTCCGTACAGAATTGCGGTCCATCCCAGGTCAATGCCTCTTCGGAAAGCAAGGAACGCAGATCCAGCCGCCCCTGGCGCGCCGTCTCGCCGGGCAACAATTCGAAAAGATCGACACGACCAATCAGGTCCTCAAGTTTCCGCACGCCCTGCGCCGCCATGATCTGGCGCACATCTTCTGCAACAAAAGTGAAAAAGTTGATCACCATTTCCGGCAAACCGATGAAATAGTCACTGCGCAGAACACTGTTCTGTGTCGCCACACCGGTCGCGCAATTGTTCAGGTGACAGATCCGCAGGTATTTGCAACCCAGCGCCACCATGGGTCCGGTACCAAACCCGAAACTCTCAGCACCGAGCATTGCCCCCTTGATAACATCGAGCCCTGTTTTCAGTCCGCCGTCGGTCTGCAGCCGAACCTTGTGTCGCAGTTTCTGCTTGCGAAGCACCTGGTGTGTCTCCGACAACCCCAGCTCCCAGGGGCTGCCCGCGTATTTCACTGAGCTCAGCGGGCTCGCACCGGTGCCGCCGTCGTAGCCGGAAATGGTAATCAGGTCCGCATAGGCCTTGACGACGCCTGCGGCGATCGTACCGACGCCGGGCTCGGCCACCAGCTTCACGGATACAAGCGCAGCGGGATTGACCTGCTTCAGATCGAATATCAGCTGCGCGAGATCCTCGATCGAATAGATGTCGTGGTGCGGCGGTGGCGAGATCAACCCTACACCCGGTTTCGCGAAACGCAGGCGCGCGATCATCTCGTTAACCTTGTGTCCGGGCAGTTGTCCGCCTTCCCCGGGCTTCGCGCCTTGCGCGATTTTTATCTGCAAGACCTCGGCATTGACGAGGTACTCGGCCGTTACACCGAAACGCCCCGATGCCACCTGCTTGATTTTCGACATGCGCTCACTGCCATAGCGTGCCGGGTCTTCACCGCCCTCGCCGGAGTTGGAACGCGCACCGATGCGGTTCATCGCAATCGCGAGCGCCTCGTGCGCTTCGGGCGACAACGCACCGAGTGACATTCCGGCACTGTCAAATCGCATCAGGATATCCTCGACGGGCTCGACTTCGGACAACGGTACCGGCGGTCCGGCCGGCTTGATGTCCATCAGGTCCCTGAGCGTCGCCACCGGCCGTTCATTGACCAGCCTCGCGTACTCCTTGTAACGTTCGTAGTCACCACTGCGAACAGCAGCCTGCAGGGTCGAAACGACATCGGGGTTGTAACAATGGTATTCGCCGCCGTGGATGTACTTGAAGAGACCACCCTGATCGATCGTTTGCCTCGGATCCCAGGCGCGTTCTGCAAGCTGCCGCTGATCGTCCCATAGATCGTCGAAATTCGTGCCCTGGATACGCGACGTCGTGCCGCGGAAACATCGCTCGACAACCGACTGGTCCATACCAACGATTTCAAACAATTGTGCGCCACGGTAACTCGAGATGGATGAGATACCCATTTTCGACATGACTTTGAACAGACCCTTGCGAATACCGCGACGATAGCTGCGCCCCAACTGCTGCTGCTCGAGCATCTTGCCGCGTCGCGCAACGTCGTGCAGTGACTGGTAGACGAGATAGGGATAAACCATTGTCGCGCCGTAGCCGATCAAACAGGCGAAGTGATGCGGATCGCGGGCAACACCGGTTTCAACCACGATATTGGCATCGCAGCGCAAACCGGTTCTGACCAGGTGATGGTGAACGGCGCCGGTTGCGAACAGCGCATGCACCGGCAGCTTGCCACGTTCAAGGTAGCGATCACTCAGCAACAACAGGAGTTTGCCCTCGCGGACGGCCTGCTCCGCCTGCTGACACAGGCTGTCGAGTGCACCAACCAGGCTCATTCCTTCGTCAACATTCAGATCGAGAAACGCGTGGGTATCCTCGAACATGGTCGGACCCAGGAGTTGCCTCAGTTTCGCCTGGGACAGTACTGGTGAATTGATCAACACCTGTTCTGCGTGCTCGGGCCCGATGTCGAACAGGCTGCTCTCACGACCAACATTGGTCTGCAGCGACATGACGATGCGTTCGCGTAACGGGTCAATCGGCGGATTGGTTACCTGGGCGAATTGTTGCCGGAAATAATCGAACGGTGAGCGAATTTTTTTTGACAGCACGGCCATCGGCGTGTCATCGCCCATCGACCCGACGGCTTCCATCTCGGTCTTCGACAATACGCCGACAACCTCGCCAAGCTCTTCACGCGTCAGGTTGAACATTTTCTGGTAGCTCGCCAGCGTCTCGCGATCCATCGGTTCAGCTGCAGTCGCCGTATCGACGAGCTGTGAATCGAGATACCGAACACCTTTTTTCAACCACTTTTTGTACGGCGCGCGCGTCTTCAGAATGTCATGAATATCTTCATTGTCGAGCAGCGTACCGTTCCTCAGGTCCACGGCAAGCATCTCGCCGGGACCCAGGCGACCCTTGGCAAGCACATCCTTTTCATCGTAATTGTAAACGCCGACTTCCGAGGCGATCGTAATGTGCCGGTCACTGGTAATGACGTAGCGTGCGGGCCGGAGACCATTGCGGTCGAGGCAGCACGCCGCGTATCGACCGTCCGTCAGCACGATGCCTGCGGGTCCATCCCAGGGCTCCATCTGACAGTCATAGAATTCATAAAATGCACGTACATCCGGATCGATGTTGTCGACCGTCTGCCAGGCTGGCGGCATCAGGATACGCATCGCCTGTATGACGTCCATGCCACTGGCTCGGAACACTTCCAGCATGTTGTCGAGGCTTGAGGAATCGGAGCCGGTCAAGGAAATAATCGGATTGAGATCGGAGATATCCGGCAACTTCTCCGAGATGAAATTCTTGGCCCGTGCCTGTGCCCAGTTTCGGTTGCCGCTGATCGTATTGATCTCGCCATTGTGTGCCAGGAAACGGAATGGCTGTGCCAGCCGCCATTGCGGCAGCGTATTGGTCGAGAAGCGCTGGTGAAACAGCGCGACGGAGGTTTGCAACCTTTCGTCCCGAAGGTCCGGGTAAAAAGCCGGCAATGCCGCTGGCATGATCATACCTTTGTAGCTGATCGTGGCGGACGACAGGCTCGCGATGTAAGTGTCTTCATCCGCGACATGGTTCTCCGCACGCCGTCGCGCAAGAAACAGGTTGCGATTGAACTGTCCGCGCGGCATGCCTTTCGGGGCATTGACAAAAACCTGTTCGATCCGGGGCAATGTCATCCTCGCCTGCTCCCCACAGGCCTCGGGATCGAGCGGCACCTTGCGCCACCCGGCAACTTCGAGGCCTGTTTCGATAATGGCCGCATTAATCGATTCGCGCGCACCGGCGGCGACGCTTTCCTGCTGGCTGAGGAACACGGCGCCAGCTGCGAATCTTTGGTTCAGGGTGAAACCCAGTTCCTCACCCACGCTTCTCAGGAAACTTTCCGGGAACTTGATCAGCAGACCGCAGCCATCGCCGGTTTTTCCATCCGCCGCGACTGCACCTCGGTGCGTCAGGCGGGCAAGCGCCGCAATGGCTGTCTGGACAACCCAGTGACTTGGCAGGTCGTCAAGATTTGCAATTAATCCGAATCCGCAGCTGTCTCGCTCGAATTCCGGGTCGTAGAGGGTTTTTGCTGATTGCGTTGTCATAGCTGCCGCGGAGTCTGCGCTGAGGCAATCCCCGAAAGTGTTAATCAATGAAGTATCGCCGCGGCGTCAGGATCTATGGCTGGGCCGGACAGCTAAAAATTATATGACAGGATCCCGATCATTTTTCAGGAAGTGGTCATTTAGGCGGGGTTTCGATGATTTTTCACCGGATATCAGTGTATTTGCCGGTCTTTTGTCGACAGAAAAAAATTGTTGCGCGCGAAACCGTGAAGGTCGGCGCTAATGCGTCCCTGTGCCCAGGCGGATATTGCCGCGGTTTCGGTAGCGAATCGCTGGCACCAGCGGCAGGTCGATACCCAGTCGACCCTCAACCTCGTACGCGATGTCATGACGCGCACCGTCGCGCGCAACGAACAGCAACTGCGGTGCCGTCTGCAGCAGATCAAGCTCGACGCTGATGGCAAAACTCGTATCGCCGTTGGCGGGAATCACTACGTCGCAATTCGTTTCACCGCTGGCGAAACGCATGCCATCGAGTTTCAGCCCATAGGCAAGATGCCGTACCGGCAGCGATACCGGATTGGGATTGCTGACCTCGAAAGACAGCAGGAATGTTTGCCGTTCGAAACCGAGACCTACGACCTGCACGTTACTCAAGCTGACCACCGGTGACCGGAGTGAGCTCCCGGGAACTGATGCGCAGGCAGAAAACAAACTCGCTGCGAGTAAAATCATCATACGAGTCAAAGTCACGGTCTTCATTGCCTTGCCCTCCGCCAACATCAGGCCACGAACATCAATACACTTCGTCGCCCAGTCGTCCCCAACGCGCTGATAACAGCTCCCAGTCCCCATCGGCTTTTTCCAGCTCCAGTTCGAACCTGTAGGCGCTTGCGCTGAACCCGAGCGCTCCATCGTTGGTGCCCGTCAGGCCCGCCGTCAGGTCAACTACTGCCGCCGTGTCGCCAATCACTCGAATCTCATCGATCGAAACCAGCAACCTGATCACGTTCTGCCTGTGGAAATACAGCCGAAACCGGTTCTCGACGTCGTCGCTGTCGAGGCCCCTGGCATCTGAATAAGCCGGTGAGATCATGCTCATGAGCTTGCGCCGTTCTTTTGCCTCGGCTGCCGCCTGTGCGGTGCTCAGCCACTCGCGCAATTCTGCCTCGGCGTCAGTCGCTGGCCCGCTACAGGCACTGAGCATCAACAGCAGGACTAAACCCGCAGCAACCCGTCGCCGTGCTATTGGAAGGCAGTTCTCAGTGACACTCGGCTTCATCTGCTAAAGTCTACTGGCAAAGGTGACCTCAAATGGTCGGTTCGAACCAAACTGTGACCGATTTCGCACTTTAGAACAGGTCGGCGGCCACGCAATCAACCGGACTCGATGACAATGCCCGTAAAACTCCTGAGTGAAAGCATGGACGCAACGATTACCGACGAGGACCAGTCGCGTATCCAGCGGATTCTTGCATTCTGGTTCAAGGAGCAGGCACTTTCGGCGCCACAAATCGACCGTCGCATGGAAACCTGGTTCAGTGAAGATCCCATTTTTGATCACGAGATCGAAAAAACGTTTTCCAACGATATCGAAGCCGCCTGCGACGGCAAACTCAACCACTGGGGAGTCGATCCGCACGGGCGGCTTGCCCTTATCCTGTTGATCGACCAGTTTCGACGCAATATTTTCAGAAACACGCCTGACGCCTTCTCAATGGACAAGCTCGCACTCAAGTTGTGCGTCGAAGGAGCGATGGAGAAAAAAGACCGGGGACTGACCCCGATTCAGCGCGTGTTCTTTTACATGCCGCTACAGCATGCCGAATCGCGAAAGGTGCAAGCCAAGTCAGTCGAACTTTACAATCGTCTCGCCAATGCCGTGTCGCCCACTGAACGCGAGACGTTCCTGACGATCGCCCAGTTTGCCGAACTGCACAAGGACATCATCGACCAGTTCGGCCGCTTCCCGCATCGAAACAAGCTTCTCGGTCGCGAAAACACACCGCAAGAAGCGGAATACCTCGCCGGTGACAGCCCCGACTTCGGCCAGGGTTGAAGGCGCTCATGCTACGCTCAGCGAACGCCTCGACAGCCGATCGTAACGCCACGTCAGCAGGCTCGCCGCAACACCAAGACCGACGATAAATCCGCCCCAGATATAATTTGGCGCTGCCTGGTAGGTGATGGCCGCAAGATAGGCCAGCGGAAACGCGAGCACCCAGAAAGCGAAGATGTTGATGACCATCGGCACACTGGTGTCCTTGTAGCCGCGCAAAGCACCGGCTGCACCAATCTGCACACCATCGGCGATCTGAAATATTGCAGCCATCAGCAACAGGCTGATCGCGATACCGGTAACCGCAACATCCGATGTATACATTGCGACAACTGCGTCACGGAAGATCAGCAGGAATACAGCCGAAAACGTCATGAATGCGGCACACACGACTATGCCGACAATCCCCGCCAGCCTTGCGGCGCGCATTCGTCCGGCACCGATCAATTGTCCGACCCGGATCGTTGTTGCCGCGCTTAATGCGAGCGGGATCATGAACGTGGTTGATGCAAAGCTGATTGCTATCTGGTGCGCTGCTGTGATGTTGGTACCGCGCGTACCCATCAGAATTGACACCGCCGAGAACAGACCGGCTTCTGCCGTAATCGTGACCGCAATAGGCAACCCCAATGAAAAGATTTCCTTAAATGCCGACAAGCGCAACGGCCCCAGCCTCGAGAACAAGTGAAACTTGCGATAGCGTGGATTAAGAATCATGTAGGCCGCCAGGGTAAGCATGACGACCCACATCGATATCGCGCTCGCCCAGCCGCAACCGACTGCGCCAAGTGCCGGCGCGCCGAAATGTCCGAACATCAAAACGTAGTTCAGGAAAACATTGCAGACCAGAGCGAACACTGATGTATACATGATCGGGCGTGTGTGACCGACACCCTCTGTCGTAAAACGAAGCGCCAGGAACGCGAAAATCCCGGGTGCACCAAAAGTAATCGCGCCGACGTATCCGGCCGTCAGTTCCCGGAAATCGGGATCGATACCAAATGCTGTCAGCAACGGCGGTGCAGCAAATTGTCCGATCAGGATCAATGGGACCCCCAGCAGGACTGCGAGATACAGACCCTGCCGTGTATAGCGGCCAATCAAATTAAAGTCCCTGGCACCGAAGTGTCTGGATACGATCGGCGAAATCGACATCAGTATTCCGAGGCAAACAGAGAAGCCAAGAAACCAGAAGCTGCCGCCCACGGCCACCGCAGCAAGCTCCCGTGCCCCAAGGCTTCCAGCCATTACGGCATCGGCAAATTGCATACCGGCGACAGCGAGATTATTGACCACCAGCGGTCCACCCAGACGCATCAATGCCTTGGCTTGCGCTTTAATATCGCTTGCGTTGAAATTGGTCATCCGCGCATCTTAACTTACGGTGATGTCCACGAATGGTGTAAAGTTGCGACGCTCAAGAACAACACGAATATGGAGTCAGGTATGTTGCACGACGGACGAGCGATACGCGTTGCAGTAGTCGGCGGGTCACGAATCCCGTTCTGCCGCTCACACTCGGTGTATCGGCATTGCTCCAATCAGGACCTGATGGTCGCCGCCCTCGATGGGCTCGTGACCAAGCTCGACCTGAAGGGACAGACATTGGGGGAAGTCGCGCTCGGTGCTGTCATCAAGCACTCCAGTGACTGGAATCTTGCTCGTGAAAGCGTTATCGATTCGGGGTTGTCGTTGCGGACCCCGGCAATCGATCTGCAACGTGCCTGCGGTACCAGCCTCGAAGCGGCAATACTGATTGCCAACAAGATCGCATTGGGCCAGATCGAGGCCGGCATCGCCGGTGGCACTGACACGGTAAGCGATGCGCCCGTTGTTTACCCGGACGAATACCGTCGTATATTGATGGATATCCATGGCTCGCGTTCTGCACTGGATCGTATCAAGAACATCTTTCGCATTCGGCCCGGGCATTTCAAACCGGTGTTTCCAGGTGTGAAGGAGCCTCGCACCGGCTTATCCATGGGCGAGAGCATGGAGATCACGGCGAAACAATGGGACGTGCAACGCGAACACCAGGATCAACTGGCGCTGTCGAGCCACATCAAAGCGGCGGGTGCTTACGATGCCGGCTGGTACGACGATTTGGTCGTGCCCTTTCTTGACTGCGAAGAAGACAACAATATTCGACGTGATTCAACCTTCGAAAAACTCTCGGCGCTGAAGCCGGTTTTTGACAAGAGTGATGAAGGCACCATGACGGCCGGTAACAGTACACCGCTGACGGACGGTGCCGCAGCGGTTTGCCTCGCGTCGGAGGACTGGGCTCGAATGAAAAACCTGCCGGTCATGGCCTACCTCACGTTCGGCAAAGCGGCCGCGGTCAACTTCATCAATGATGAGGGCCTGCTGATGGCGCCTGCCTATGCTGTTTCCGACATGCTGAAGCAAGCCAACCTCACGTTGCAGGATTTTGACTTCTACGAAATTCACGAGGCTTTTGCCGCACAAACCATTGCAACACTGAAGGCCTGGCAGTCGGACGAGTTCTGTCGAAAGAGACTCGGGCGCAACGCCGCGATGGGGCCCATTGACCTGTCAAGACTCAACGTCAAGGGCGGCAGCATTGCAGTCGGTCACCCGTTTGCGGCCACTGGCGCGCGCATCGTCGGTACATTGGCCAAATTATTGCAGGAGAAGGGCTCGGGTCGTGGGCTGATCTCTGTTTGCACCGCTGGCGGCATGGGTGTCTCTGCGATCATGGAAGCGCCCTGAGCCCAAAGCGCGATCTTATTCTTGCGAGTTGCGTCGGATATTCCTGAGTAACTTGTCGAGTTGCTCTTTCGCCTGTGCTGTCACACCTCCGCGCTTGTACTCGGAGACGACAAAGTCCTCAAAGCGTTCAACAATGGAGTCCATTCCCTGTTCGGTGAACGGCGTCGGAATGTCCTTTTGTTCCGGTGAGTTCTTCAGCGCTCCGAACAGGTCGATCCAGTGTTCAGTCTGCTTCCCCCAGGACAGAGCGTGGTAGAACTGCGGCCCCGGATTGCCGTCCTTCCCCGACAGGACGCTGGCGACTCCGGCAACCAGGCTGATTGGAACCAGCACCAAATCACGCAAGCCGTCGACCAGCAGCTTGATCTGAAATACGCCTAGGTCTCGAATCAGGGTCCAGCGTGATGGTGCGGGCAGGTCGGACTCGGGCGTCTTGTTCATTACGAATTCTCTTGAATAATTATCAATTAAGACAAGCAATTATAGACGTTTTCACTGGCGCGCGAGGATTCTATGCAGTAGGGTTAGGCGCGATGGATACCGGCCGACGAGACTATGCCGAGCTACGAGACAACGCCGCAATTCGAACACGGTCAAGCCACGTCCACGGGCGTACTCGTCGTCAATCTCGGTACGCCTGCGGCGCCGACCGCCGGTGCCGTGCGCCGGTTCCTTCGTGAGTTTCTTTCCGATCCCCGTGTCGTGGAATACCCGCGCGCCTTGTGGTGGCTAATTCTCAACCTCGTGATCCTCGTCATTCGACCATCACGTTCGGCTGCCGCATACCGGAAAATCTGGACGGATCGGGGCTCGCCGTTAATGCTCTATTCGCAGTCAATTGCCGACAAGCTTCGAGAGAAATTTTCCGCGAGTGTCAATACGACGGTCCTTGTTGAACTGGCAATGACCTATGGCCAACCGTCAATCAACGATGCGATCGACAGGCTATTGGCAGGCGGCGCACGCCGACTCTTCGTGCTACCGCTCTACCCGCAATACTCCGGCACGACGACAGCAGCGGTTTTCGATGCAGTGATGAAAAAACTGGGCAAGCTGCGATGGATACCGGAAACCCGCTGGATCAACAGCTATCACGACGATCCGGCCTTTATCGATGCGCTTGCAAACAGCGTTCAACGACACTGGCAAGACAATCCTCGCGGGGAAACGCTGTTGATGTCGTTTCACGGCATTCCGAAAAGCCTGCTTGAAAAAGGGGATCCGTACTTCTGCCAATGCCAAAAGACTGCACGGTTGCTGGCTGGAAAACTGGGACTTGGCGACAATGAATGGATGATTAGCTTCCAGTCGCGAGTGGGTCGAGAGGAATGGCTGGCGCCGTACACTGACGAAAGCATCCGATCGCTGGCGAGGAGTGGAACACGTGAAATCGATGTCATCTGCCCGGGATTCGCGACGGATTGCCTGGAAACGCTGGAGGAAATTGCCATGCAGAATGCAGAATTTTTTCGCGAAGGCGGTGGCGCGACTCTACGCTACATTCCATCCTTGAATGACAGCGATTCACATATTGAAGTTCTCGCTGGTCTTGCGTTGCAGCATGTCACCGGTTGGGAGGCCGCTGGCGGAGGCGTACCGGACAAATCCGGTCGCGAGCGTGCAATCGCGATGGGAGCAGCCCGGTGAGCACCGTCGGTCGGTTCCTTGAGTTTTCAGTGCGCGCGCCGGACATCCTGGAGTCCCTGCATTTCTATAAAACACTGGGCTTTGTCGAACTTGAGATTGGCGACGTCTGGCCGCACAAGTACGCCGTAGTCAGCGACGGCGAGCTCAATATCGGGCTTCATGATCGGGATTTCGAATCGCCCTCTGTGACCTTTGTGAAACAAGGCATCGCCAAGCACGCTCGATCCATGACCGATCACGGCTTCGAATTCACTTACATGCAGTTGGGCGAAGAATCGTTCAACGAATTGCGATTTCCCGACCGTGACGGTCATATGGTGACTATGCTCGAAGCACGAACCTTCAACGTGAGCGAGGAAGCGTATCGAAATACCGAATGCGGTAGCTGGTTTGAACTGACATTACCGGTCAAGGACGCATTGCACTCGGCGCAGTTTTGGGCGCCTATCGCGCAAACGCTGCTCGAAATGCGCGAGGAGCCGACGACACACATGCGCTTTGATGCCGATGGTGTCCCTCTGGGCCTGTCGGAAAGCATTGCTGTCGAGGCGCCATCGCTTTGCTTCAAATGTCCGGACCGTCACCAGCTAATGGGCATACTTGAACAAAATAATATGGCGTTTAAGAAGTTTCCCGGCTTTGAAGGCGCGTTTGTTGCAATACAGGCTCCGGAAGGAACGACGTTGTTCGCTTTTGAAGAGGATTTTCTTGGCGAAAAATATGAAGTCGACGAGTCCGGTGATGTAAAAGATTTCCCGTTGTAGCCTCAGCGGCGCTTTTCCAGTACCACCAGCCCCTCCCGCGCGACAGTATCCGCGTTCCTAGAGAACGGTATCGATCAACTGCAGCGCACGGCCCAGGTAGCCGCTGCCAAACAGGTTCAGGTGATTCAACACATGGTAGAGCTGATAAAGACATTGGCGCTCGGCATAGCCGGCGCGCTTCGGCCAGCGCGCCTCGTAGGTCGCGTAGAATGCCGGCCCGAAACCGCCAAACAGGCGTGTCATCGCAATGTCCGCTTCCCGGTCGCCGTAGTATACCGCCGGATCGAAAACCACTGCTTCGCCATCCGCGCTCGCCCAATTACCGCCCCAGAGATCACCGTGGAGCAGTGCCGCCTCGGTTTCTCCGTCGTCGAAAAACCCGGGAAGACGTTTTAAAAGCTGCGTACCACGGGATTGCAACTCGCCACCAAATCCGTTCTCCCTGGCAAGCCGCAGCTGAAACTGAAGTCTATGCTCGCGGAAAAATTCTACCCAGTTATCCGAGCGCGTATTGTGCTGCGGTGTCAGGCCGATTGTGTTGTCACGATACCAACCGAAACTTCGATGGGTGTACTCATGCATCAGCGCAAGCCGCTCACCGAGCTGTGCCTCGACCTTTGCATTCGCGGGTACGAAATGAATCCATTCGAGCGCCAGGAAAATGCCGTCGTCAACTTCGCCTGTTGTCAAAACTGCCGGCACACGAACCGTTTTGGTCGCCGCGATTTCGCGAAGCCCTTCGGCTTCAGCCACGAATTGTTCGCGTGCCTGCAACGGCCCGGATTTAAGGAATATGTCACCATCCTTCGTCGTCAGGCGCCAGGCATCACTGATATCGCCGCCACTGACTGGCTGCGGTGAGTTTCTTTTGCTAAGGGTAATGCCTGCGGCCTTCAGCTGCTCGGCAATTGAAGTCCAGTCAGGCATGAAGAGTCAGCGGCTAGTGGCGGTAGATGTCGGAAACGCGCTCGGCTTGCCGACGAAGCGCAGTACCGATTCCCGCCTCGTCGAACAATGCGTTGATCTCGCCCAGCCGTGGTGCGGCCGGTTGCAGCAGTTTTTCGATATTGTCCATCGGGGCGTCACAGGCGATTTCGGTCAGGCGCCGCGCCAGGTAAGCATCTTCGCGATGCGTGTCGAGTTTTGCAGCCAGTGTCCTGGCGCCTCGAACATTGACTTCGTGAATCCGGTCGAGATTTGCATAGATCTGATCAAGGCTTTCGAAATGCTGCAACAATCCGACAGCAGTTTTCTTGCCGACGCCGGGAACACCCTTGATGTTGTCCACAGCATCACCGGCCAGCGCGAGAAAGTCGGCGATCTGTTCCGGTCGAACACCAAACGAGGCCGGAATTTGCTCATAGCGCAGCTTGCCCTTGCCGGCGAAATCCCAAAACACATCTTCCTTGCCCAGCAGCTGTGTCAGGTCCTTGTCGCGGGTGACGATTGTGGAGGGTCTGCCGAGCCTTCGTCCGTGATGAACCAGCGTTCCAATCAGGTCGTCCGCCTCATACATCGGGCTGCTTTGCTCCATCAGACCGAGTGCACGAACAAAACGGCGGCACTGTTCAAACTGCCGTTTCAGCTCCGGGGGCGCAGGATCCCGGTTGGCCTTGTAAGCAGGATATATCTCAGTGCGAAACGATTCGGTCATGCTCTCGTCGAACAGGATGGCCACATACTCCGGCGTGACCGTCTCCATGAAGTCACCGAGAAAGCGGCAAAAACCGTACAGGGCATTGACCGGGTTGCCGTCCCCGTCGACCATGTCGTCCGGCATTGAGTAGTACGCCCGAAAGACATACACGCTCGCATCAATCAGATATTGCATCAGTCGTGAAAGTGGACCTCAACAATCTCCTCTCCGGTCGACAGGTGATCACTGAGTCTGGCATGCAGCGGGCTCGAGCGCGGAATGTGCGCGAGGAGGTATTGCATCTGGTCGACCAGGACCCGTCGACCTTTGAGATAAATATACTCTGCATAGTTAGGCGTAAACGGAACGGCGATTAACTGCATTGCTGCCTGCTCCGGCGTCCGCCCACCCTTGTAATTATTGCAGCGGCGGCATGCAGTCGCGACGTTGTTCCAGCGATCGCGACCACCTTGTGAAACAGGAGTAATGTGATCCCGGGTCAAATCCCGGGTCAGATAGCGATTGCCGCAATACAGGCAAAGATTCGCATCTCGCTTGAAGAGCGTACGATTGTTCAATGGCGGCACATACTGATCGCGATTGCGCGATAGGCTTTGGCTGGTACCGTGCGTTGCAATGATGGAATTGACGTCAATACGACTGCGGCGACCGTCCAGGGACCGATGTCCGCCGAACACCGTATAAAGAAGTGTCCCGCAATCGTACGCAACCTGGTCGGAGTGATAGAGACGTACCGCGTCGCGATAGTCAATCCACTCGAGTGGCATTCCGGCAACATCGGTCCTTAAGACCTGTTGCGAAATATCGGATGCGATTCCTGCGAGCATGTTCGCCCCCTAAACGTATGCCCTTGATTATGCCAAGGTTCAGAGCGCCTTCAATACCTCATCGAGTGTTTCTTTTGCATCGCCGAACAGCATTCGCGTGTTGTCTTTGAAGAACAAAGGATTCTGAACGCCGGCATAGCCTGTCGCCATGCTGCGTTTGAGCACGATGGTCGTTTCACCTTTCCAGCATTCGAGGACCGGCATGCCGGC
Source organism: Proteobacteria bacterium UBA1847 (assembly GCA_002338605.1). GTDB lineage: Bacteria > Pseudomonadota > Gammaproteobacteria > Steroidobacterales > Woeseiaceae > UBA1847. The sequence goes on from DDIP01000370.1 coordinate 35,094, forward strand.
TATCGGGCTGTCCGGATCAGTGAGCGCCGACGGGTTTACGATGTCGTTTGCGCCAATGACGACCGAAACATCGACATCAGGAAAGTCTTCGTTAATCTCGTCCATCTCAAAAACAATGTCATAAGGCACTTTGGCCTCGGCCAGCAGTACGTTCATGTGACCAGGCATGCGGCCGGCAACCGGGTGTATGCCGAATCGCACATTGACCTTCTTCGCACGCAGGGCTTTGGTGATTTCATACACGGTATGCTGAGCCTGTGCGACGGCCATCCCGTAGCCCGGGATGATCATCACCTCTTTTGCGCCAGCGAGCAGTGCAGCGGTTTCCTGGGTATCGATCGGTACCACCTCACCCTGGTCTTCCGTGCTCCCGCCAGACGATGAGCCACCGCCCGTGCCGAACCCGCCGGCGATAACCGAAAGGAATTTTCGATTCATAGCCCGACACATGATGTAGCTCAGGATGGCACCACTGGAACCGACCAGTGCACCGGTAACGATCAGCAAATCATTGCCGAGCATGAAGCCGGTTGCCGATGCGGCCCAGCCGGAGTAACTGTTCAGCATCGAAACAACGACGGGCATATCCGCACCACCGATCGCCATTACCATGTGAATACCGAACAGCAATGCTATGACGGTCATGATGATGAGCGGTTCCATGCCACCGCCGGCTGCCGATTGCTGCACAAATTCGCGACCAAACCAGATTGCGCCAAGCAGCAACGCAAGATTCAGCCAGTGACGTGCAGGCAGCGTCAGCGGTTTACCACCGATGCGCCCGGATAATTTCCCGAAGGCGATGACAGAACCCGCAAACGTGACTGCGCCGATCAGGATGCCGACATAGGTTTCAATGTCATGAATCGTCTGCTCGATACCACTGAAACCGCCGCCATGCCCCATGAAATTCGCGAACCCGACGGCAACAGCAGCAGCACCCACCAGGCTGTGCAGAATTGCGACCAGCTCCGGCATTTGTGTCATCTGGACACGCCGCGCCAGGATAATGCCGATCGTACCGCCGACCAGTAACGCGAGAATCAGGTACGCGTAATTGGCCGTGACGTTGTCGCTCAGGACGGTCGCAAGCAACGCAATGGCCATACCGATGATGCCGTACCAGTTGCCACGTCGAGCCGTTTCCTGGTTGGAAAGCCCACCCAGTGCAAGAATAAAAAGAACCGTCGCAATGATGTACGACACGTTAACCACGCCTTCGTTAATCATCACGACCTCACTTCCGGAACATTTCGAGCATGCGGCGCGTCACAGCAAATCCGCCGGCAATATTGATTGCGGTAATGCCAACAGTCACCACCGCTATCCACATCAGGAGTTTGTCCGGCGCGCTGATCTGCAGGAGTGCGCCGATGATAATGATGCTCGAAATTGCATTGGTCACACTCATCAGGGGCGTGTGTAATGCGGGAGAAACATTCCAGATCACCATGTAGCCAACGAAACAGGCAAGTACAAAAACGGTGAAATGATCCATGAATGACTGCGGTGCCACGGACCCCAGCCCGAGGAGTGCCAGCGCACCGATGATCATGCCAATCACCGGCCGGGCGACTGATGGCTTCGACGCTTCCTTGACCGGCATGGGCGGTGGTTCGGCTTTTTTCGGTGCAGCGGAAAGTTTGGGCGCGGGTGGCGGCCAGGTTGTCTCGCCGTCCTTGCAAACAGTCGCACCACGAACCACTTCGTCGTCGAAGTTGACAACGATGTTGCCGTCTTTTTCAGGCGTCATGTCCGTCAGCAGGTGACGGAGGTTGGTGGCATACAACTGGCTGGATTGTGCGGCCAATCTGCTCGGCAGATCGGTATAGCCAATGATCGAGACACCATTGCTTTCAACAATGCGATCGGCTTCGGTAAGCTCGCAGTTGCCGCCCTGCTCGGCCGCAAGGTCGACAATGACGCTGCCGTTCTTCATCGAGTGAACCATGTCCGCAGTAATCAATTTGGGTGCAGGCTTTCCGGGTATCAGCGCCGTCGTGATGATGATGTCGACTTCTTTTGCCTGGGCGGCGAACAGCGCCATTTCCGCCTCGATGAACTCCTTGCTCATCGTCTTCGCGTAACCGCCTTCGCCGGACCCATCTTCGTCACCCTCGAAGTCGAGCATCAGGAATTCGGCGTCCATACTCTCGACCTGCTCTTTGACTTCGGGCCGCGTATCGAAAGCCCGGACTATGGCTCCCATACTCTTTGCCGCGCCGATAGCCGCAAGACCGGCAACGCCTGCTCCAATGACCATGACTTTCGCGGGCGGGACCTTGCCGGCTGCGGTGATCTGACCTGTGAAGAATCGCCCGAAATGCTGCGCGGCCTCGACGACCGCCCGGTAGCCCGCGATATTCGCCATCGAACTGAGAGCATCCATTTTCTGGGCGCGTGAAATTCTCGGTACGCTGTCCATCGCCATAACCGTCGCGCCGCTCGCCGTGAGCTTCTTCAGCAGATCAGGGTTCTGCCCTGGCCACAGGAAGCTGATCAGCGTCTGTCCGGCGCGCAGCTTGCCGGCTTCACCGCCCTCGGGGGCGCGAACCTTGAGAATGATGTCAGCCTTCGCCCAGATATCACCTGCATCGACCAGCTCGCAGCCGGCGTCTTTGTAGGCGTCGTTGGAGTAGCTTGCTTCTTTGCCGGCGTCATTTTCGACAGCAACACTGAAACCCAGCTTGATTAGCTGCGCGGCAACCTCAGGCGTCGTTGCGACACGCCGTTCGCCCGCATGGATTTCTTTCGGTACACCAATTCTCATCAAAGCCCCTCCGATTGAACTGCGGCAGTTTAACGGAGTGGCGGAAGCGGTACAAAACAATTGTCCGAAACTATTTACGCGCCATCGCGTGGCTTGGCTCTTGGTCGATCCTTCAGGCGATCTCGCAGACGCTGGCGTTGCTCCGGCGTCATTTGCTGATATCGATCTCGCATCATCTGTCGCCGTTCCTTGTTAAGGCGACGAAATTGATTATAGTTGTCGCGAATCCGGCGCTGTTCATCGACCGGCAGGTCTCGAAAAATCTCGTAGCGTTCGCGAATCAGCTCTTTCCGATCACTCGAAAGGCGACGCCAGCTCTCGAACCGATCTCTTGCCTGATTACGCTGATCGGGCGTCATGCCAGCCCAGTGCTCCGCGCCACGCGCCAGACGCTCACGTCGCTCGGCCGGCAATGAGGTCCATTCATCAGAGAATTGCGCCAGCACTTCCTGCTGCGATGCACTTAGATTTTCCCACGCAATGTCGTCCTCAGCCTGTATGCCCGGGCTCAGAAACAGCAAGCAAAAAATAGCGATGATGTGTCTAGCTTTCATCTTTGGTCTCCGTCGACTCTTCACCTTCCGGTACGGGTTCGATCCGTTTCTTGTTGTCCGCCACGTTGTCGTCTTCCAGTAGCAGCCATTCCTCATCCGACGCTTCCCACATGCCGAGATACTCCAGAAAATCCATATCCGGCATCTCCTCGTCGGCCAGTGCATCGACCGTTGCAAACAGCGCAAGCGCGCACATCAACGAGCAAAGCGTGTCGTTAGCCAAGATCGCCGTTGCCCTCCAGCTCCTGGGTCGCCAGCCAGCTGTAGAACTCGAGATCCTCGAACATTTCGATGCTTTCCTCGCTCAGCAATATTTCCAGGTCTGTCACCGGCTCACCGGAAAAATCGACTTCGGCTGGCCCGCGAAATGCGAATACGGCCAGCAAGACCGCCGCGGCAAGGCCGCTCG
>DDIP01000320.1:0-1606 GCA_002338605.1 Proteobacteria bacterium UBA1847
TGGCTCGCCCAGCCAGTCGAGCGTCGAGAGTGCCGCCGCCTCGTAGGCAGCGCCAAGCTCGGCGCCGGTGACGATCGTCGAGCCACTGCCGTGCGGGCTAAGTGGCAGGGATCGGACGATTGAGGCATTGAGGGCGTCCAGCGTCAGAATGCGCAAACGCCGGGGGTTCATTGTGATGTTCCATCCCAACTTGTTGCTTCTCACCAAAGCCGCACCGGCCAGTTCGAAAGTTTTTCGTTGATGGGCTTCCCTGGGTTGAATACCGGCATTCGCCAGTCGCAAGGCATCAAGTACCCGCAACTGCATTTCCGCTGCTGCCTTGCGCGTGAACGTTATGGCGATAATTTCTTCAGGCTCCCGAACAACGGCCAGCAAACTCAGGTAGCGCTGGATCAGAAGTTCAGTCTTGCCGGAACCGGCAGGTGCCTGGATGATGAAAGATCGCGTGACGTCCAGCGCATCGATTCTCGCGGCGACATCCGCGCTCAGTCTGGATTCACCGGAGGTCACGCCGAAGCTCCGTATATCGCGTGAGTACGTTCAAAGGGCGTGCGTTTTGCAGACCCTGATTAATATTGATGCGAACATCACCGGTAGAAATCTCTACGCAAGCCTGTGCGATTTGTTGTTCGACACGCTGTAGGAGTCCGGGCCACTCCTCCACACTGGTAAAGCCACGACCTACGCCGTCGAGATTGATTTCCCGGCTGTCCACGTTGACAAGAAGAAGTGCAGATACGGGCATGCTGGTCGCCGCCGCGTAGACGAACAACTGAAACTCCTGCACCTCACCCACCCGATTGAGTAGACGCTTTTTAGCCCCGCTCTTGTAGTCGATAATCGCACAAGTACCGTCTTCAAATTGATCGGTACGATCCGATCGCAGCGTCAAACGGATGTGACCATTCACGAATTCATTGTCACTTTCAACGCTGGCGACGCTGAACGCACCGCGCCCACTGTCTACCGCAATAAACTGTTGAAGTAATCGACCAAGGCGAACATGTTCCAGCGCAAGCAACTGCTGCAACACCGTGTCGGCATTTTTCTTGTGGCGAAAGAAAGCGTGACTTAATGCCTCATCGATTCTGGATTTGAGTTCCTCCCCTTGCCAGGCCGCAATGTCGTCGGATGACGGTAAATCGACGTAAAGCTTGTACAGTGCGTCATGAATCAGGTTGCCCCGCATGGGTGCAGGAATACCGACAGCCTGCGGATGAATTCGCCTGGCGCTCATGCGGTTGACAACAAACGCGGTAACCGGATCATTAAACTGGTTTTGTATGGCTGCGGCACCGCCGGATATCTGTTCACCGGCTTCAACGGCCGGGACCGCATCGCTCACGACGTGTGTGCGCACCGAGCGGTTCAGTATTGCCGCATACCAGCCAGGATCACTGCCCGTAACCGCGCTGTTTCGCAGGTGATTTGGCAGCAAATCGGTCGCCGTCTGCTCGATATCGTCATCGCTGGTCGAAAAGCTGCATTGAACACGTTGCGCCGATTGGAGCAATCGCGACAAGACCTTATCTGCATACGTTGCCGTATCGTCGGGCGAGCTGTCCGGCATACCGTGTTCCTGTTGCAGTCGGCGGGAAATCAGAAC
>DDIP01000320.1:1727-3398 GCA_002338605.1 Proteobacteria bacterium UBA1847
CGCCGGCACGCCGGCCGGTGGCCAGTTGGTGGCATTGAGTCCCGTAATCCAGAGCGCATCAAATTCGGCCCCCGATGCTTCCAGCGGTCCCATCAAATGCACCAGTGCTGCCGCGGATTCGGGTTGAAAAATCGTGTCTCCAGCCATCAGTTCGAGCCTGGCCAGAGCAAGCCTGGGCGACATATCAGGGACGACAAGCGTCAGTCGGGCAAACTCGTTCAGCAATTCCCGCCAACGGTTGATTAACTGGAACTCATCACTGTCCAGTGTCGCGTCGCCAGGCCAGCCGAACTCCGTCAGTATTTCGTCCAGCAACAGGGCCCACTGTCCCGGCGAGGCAGACCTCGGAAGCTCGTGCCTGCGCTTGGTGAATGCAGCAAGGCGCTTCAGCCAGTCTGCGGCGTCCAGATCATCCTGGCCCCCACGAAATTCGGAGGTCAGCATCGACGGCAACCAGGCGCGGTCCGGCATTTTGCGCAGTGACAGCTCCAGGCGGCTGCGTCCGGCAATATCGCCTGAGCCAAGCAGCGGCGAGTGCAGCAACAGGCTGACATCCCGTGAGGGGATTGTGTTCACCAGCCAACGCAACAGTGTCAGGGCGATACAGATCGCCGGGTAGTCCGACAGTCTGCGACCGTAGGAAACGTTGACCGCTTCGAACAGTGCACGGGGTCCGTGCTGCCATCCGGGCGCTACGCCTTCCCTGACGCAGCGGGCGATACTGTCGGTATTCGCCTCAAGCTTGCTCGCGACAATCGCAATGCGGGAACCCGGGTTTTCTTCGAAGCAACGGCGTGCCCATGCACCTGCCGCGCGAAATTCGGCATCGCTGTTTTCGAATACCTGCAACTGAGAGGCACTTTCGAATGCTGCGGCAGGCGCGTGACAGACAGTCGCGCCTGCAGACGACATCGCATCCTGAATTCGAGTCGCGATCGGGCGCTGACGGTCAAAGCCCGCAAACGTATACTGCCGCTGCAATTCAATGCGTTTGTCATCGATTAACGCCAGCAATAAGTCAGCCATCCCGGCGTCGTCGACGAGCTTTCCGCGTTTGAGGAGTCCGTCATAGCGAGCGGCGACGGCAGCAAACATACGCTGACTATCGTTTTGCGCCGAACGCGTGATGTGCGTGAGACCCAATCGCCAGTCGGCAAGCCGTTGCCATGCATCGCGGGATTGCCGCACCAGGTTGTTGTAGTTGGCACTCTGATCGCCAAGCTCCTGCCGCCAGCATTTTTCCCATAGCCACTGACTCTGATGGGAATTGATTCGCGTCGGCAGCAATGCCTGCCTGCTTGCGTTGCTCGAAAGCGAGTGCATCCAGTCCTGCCATGCGTGGATCTCAGGGCTTGCCCAGGCCTTGCTGCCCGAGCTTTTTTGCTGAATGCCGTACTCGGCCTTCAGCACTCGTGCGAGCCGGCGGTTTGCCGTTACGATAACCCCGGAATCTTGCAGTGCATCAGCTATCCAGTCGTACATGAATCAGCAGTGTTGCTCCAGGCAGGTTTCAATTCGGTCGAAGACGATATCGAGCATGTCCGTGTCAGGCAGCGTCGTTATGCGAAAGTGATCGGTGTAGCGAGTGTTGAAGCTGCTGCCGGGTGCCACCAGGACGTGGTGGTTGTCAAGAAGCTCGAGTGCGAACGCCTGATCGTCCAGTTTGCCGGC
>DDIP01000167.1:0-425 GCA_002338605.1 Proteobacteria bacterium UBA1847
CGAACACGACCCGGCTTTCACCGGCAACGATGATTGCCTCTTCCGGCACGCTGAGACGATGACCGATGTCCGCCTGCAACGACACCTGGGCATACATGTCCGGTTTCAGTTCACCGTCAGGATTGTCAAGCGACAATCGAATGCGTCCGGTTCGGCTTTTGCCTTCGAGGTAGGGATAGACGTATTCCACAGTAGCGGGGTATGCCTTCCCTGGCAGATACGGCAGCGTGATGCTCGCCCCCATACCGGCCTTTACAAGTTCGAGATCCGCTTCGAATACCTCGGCTTCAATCCAGACGCTCGACAAATCAGCGATCGTGAGCAACGGCTGGCCCATCTTTGCCGCGCTGCCATCGGCAATATGGCGCTCGATCAAAGTGCCGCTGCGAGGCGCGTGGATGGCCACGTAGTCCAGCGGCTCGCCT
>DDIP01000167.1:537-14128 GCA_002338605.1 Proteobacteria bacterium UBA1847
ACGGCGCTCGAGTTCGGTAATTTCCTGATCGGACATGTCCCACAAGGCGAGCCGTTTGCGGGCTGCCCGCAACAGGCTATTTTGCGCGTCGGGCCGGCGTCTGCGCGTCTCCAGGTATTCTTGCTGAGCCGCCAGCAGCTCGGGGCTGTAGACGGTGAACAAAACCTGGTTCTTCGTCACTTCCGCGCCGACATAATCGGCCTTGAGATCGCCGATGTAGCCGTCGAATTTCAATGTGATCTGCGACAGCAAGCGTTCATCGAACGTGACCTCGCCAACCGCACGGATAGATTTGACCAAGTCACGGTGGGTCGCCTCACCCGTTTCCAGACCGATCATTTGACGACGACGGTTATCGATGGTGATCGCAATTGCGTCGTCCATCACCATCGCGGCGCCGCCGACCGGGGTCGCCCCGGCGGCGATCGTCAGGCCCTCACGATCGGTCGCCCGATCAAACTGCAGGCGCGTGTCGCCGCGAACCGGATCTTTGATCTCCACCGTCAGCGGCCACTCGCCACGCATGGACAGGTTCATCGAGCCTTCATACTGCCCGGGCCCGGTCTTTTTGAGATCGCCTGGCGCTCGCATCGCAGACATTGCGCCCATTGCCGGCATCTGCGCGAATGCGTCGATGTCAGCATCGTCAACCGGCCGGCCATCGGCGTCGCGCAGTTCGATCATGATCTTGTTGTCGCCAACCCGCGCCGTACCCGGATCGATGTCCACAGCAATTTCCAGATCGCCTGCCTTATAACGCGGCATGTCGTCCTGTGCAGCTACGGACGGGTCGCTTGCGCCCGATCCAGACAGGAAAAAGTAGGTACCGCCACCGATGACGAGCAAGGCGACGGTTCCGCCGACCCACAGAAGCGTTCTAAAAGTGTTCATGGTTGTTCTCCGGACAGCAGGGATCGTGATGCGTTGATCGGTTCACCGGCCCAGCGTTCGAGTTGGGCCAGACGACGCACGTAGTCGGCACGCGCACGGGCCAGCGAAAGATCCGTGTTGAGTTTGCGTTGCTCGGCGGTGATGACATTCAGGAAAGCGCCGCTACCGCTTTGATAGTCGGTGACAGCCGCTTCGAGGTATTCGGCGGGCAGCGGCGCGAGCCGGTCTTCGTATAGCTCGACAGATGCCTGTGCTTCAAGCACCTCGGCGCGCGCCTGCGCGAGATCTGACAGCAGTTCAGCACGTCGTTCAACCAACGACCATTGTGCGCGGCGCGTATCGGCCTGTGCCCGACTCAACTCCGAGCGGCGTTTGCTGCGGCCAAACGGCACATTAATGGACACCCCGATCACCGGCCGCTTATCGGTGTCGTCCCAGAGGCTGTTGTATCCCACCCCGACCTGAAAGTTCGGATAGAAGGCTTTCTCGGCCAGAGTCTCTCGCCTTTGGTTAGCGGCAACCTGGGCATCCAGACGAGCGAGCTCGGGATGTTGCGCCAGCGCCAGTGTTTGCAGCGTCTCCAAAGCTGGCGGCGCGGCGGTATCGGCTATTGGTGCTGGCGGTGGCAACGGCGCATCCGGCGCTCGATTGAGGAGCGCGTTGATGCGCGCCTGCACGGTGGCTTGTTGCCGCTGTAGCTGCAGCAAGTGGTTGTCAAGGTCAGCCAGCTCGACTTCGGCCTGCAATGCATCCTGCTTGAGCGCACGCCCTGCCGCGTAGCGCGTTTGCGTGGTGGAAATTAGTTCTTCGAGCAGCGCATGCGTCGCATGATGTATCGCGAGCGCCTCATCGATGAAGCGCCATTCCGCATAGGCTGACTTTGCCTGGGCAATGACGCGTAGCCGCAGTGCATCGACGTCACGATCAGCGGAAATTGCTTCATACCGGGCCGCCTCTTCCCGCGCTGCCAGCGTTCCCGGCCAGGGAATCTTTTGACTGAATTCAAACTTTTGATTCAGGCTGCGATCAGCACTGGCCGTCAAGGGTGCGACGGCATAGCTAAAGGTCGGATCATCGAGCGAACCGGCCGGGTCAACTCGGTAGGCAGCTGCGGCCGCGGCCGCCTCAATAGCGGCCAAACCGGGATTGGCCTCCAGGACCCAGGACGCCAGACTCTCGGCCGTTAGCGGCTGCCCCGACTCCGTATGGACGGGGTCGTGTGGTGGCGAATCGCCCCAAACGGGAACCGATATAAGTGTAAGCACCGCGCTGAAGACAGCGCATCGTAAATAATTGGAAGGCACTGGCCCTCTCCTTTCGCTTGGTTACAAGTTAGAAATGCAACACACTCAGAACCGGCCATATGCCGAGATCCGAGCTTGGAAAGGTTTGGGTCTAAATACGCAGGCGTTGCGTTATAAGGTAGGTGTCAGTGCCTGAGAAGTTGGCGGTTGGCCGTTGCCGATAAACAACGGGTGCCGAATGTTCCTGCAATGCCGCAATTGCATTGAATGAGTTGACGATCGCTGGAGGCGGATCGACGTCGGAGCGAATCTCAAACGGTTTAAGGAGCTGCGTATCCTGACGGGCGTCCTCGTCAACCTGAACTTCGACCGATTGCTCGCAACAGGGCTCTTGGTTGGATTCTGTCGCTGCATCACCTACTTGATGCTCATCGCAACAGCACTCCTCCATGACCGTATCCATCATCGTGCACGCAAACACGGCCTGCGCCTGCAGCGGCCCAACGGCCACAATCAGGATCAGCACGGATCGCAGGAATGTTCGAAGACGGTCGTTCATTGGCTCAATTATAGTTCCGTTGCACGTTTCCCACCAATTGTTCGAGACTAGAGGGCGTGATCTCTGCAAAGTTCGTGGGTCGGGCAAAGATCAGCCGCTGCCAATCAGCAGCTTGAGTTTACTTGATAATTGACCGGTCTAATCGGGCATTTGTCACAGTCGGGGCAAAGAACGCCCTTACTCTATTCACCGTGGTCGATGTCTTCGATAATCGGGCAGCCATCTTCAGCCCCACGGCACAAATTAATGAGCAGGCGCATCTCATTGCGGAGGGTATTGAGCTCCTCAAGCTGTTCCTCTACCTCCAGCAGTTTCTTTTGCATCAGGGCGCGCACGTCGGTGCGGACATTCTGAGGATCCTCACGCATTTCCAGGAGTTTTCGGATTTCGGCCAACGTGAAATTCATGCGCTGTGCCCGCCGGATGAAATTCAATCGCGAAACATCTTGGTCGTCGTAAACTCGAACGCCCGATGTGTTTCGGGCCACCGGTGGCAACAGCCGGATTTTCTCGTAGTAACGCAAAGTGTCGGCGCTCATACCGATCCGCTTGGACAGTTCGCCAATTTGATACGCACTCATGACTCAACACCGTCTCGATCGACCGAGGATCCACATAGGCGCTTAGATCGTTGCATCGAAGATATGTTTCCCTCTAGATGATAAACCAGCCCTTGCTGAGAATATTCAACCCAGTCAGGACAAGGGGGTGACGTCACCGACGACGTCAAACCGCATGTCCGTCGGTCGATGGGCGTGCCAACCGTTCTTTCAGAACACGGCGCAGCTGCTTCTTGCTTGGCAAAGCGGCAAAAACCAGTTCACCATCGATTGCGATCGCCGGTGTTGATAACACACCGAGCGCGACCGCGTAATCGATCTCATCCAGGACCTCAACCGCTCGCCACGCTAAGCGATCATCGCCGATTGTCTCGATGATGCCTTGCAACTCTTTCCTGGCCTTCGCACACCGGTCGCATCCGGGTGCGGCAAATAGTTCAACCTTAATCATCAACTAGAAATTGAAACGAACGCCGGCGCGAACAATGTAGTCATTTTCGAGTGCGTCGGCCTTTAAGTTTTGACTAACGGGCAGCTGCACGACGCTTTCCACAATCCACCGTTTGGTGACGTATTGCAGGCCGGGTGAAAGATACAGCGTGGTCCCGCCGGAATTATTATCGGCGGCACCGTTGATTTTGTTCTTGTCTCGATGTACCAGATTTGCCTCAATCACACCGTACAGAAAGCTGGGAACGCCTTGGCCTAACGACTTCGGCCACAGCCGATATTGCAGGGAGCCGTCGAGCCGGAATTCGTCGCCGGGATCGAAACCATTGGCTTCGTTGTTGACACGATAACTGACTTGGCCATCGGCTTGAAAGCTAAAGACCTGGTAGGTGGCAACTACCCCACCGAACACGTCCCAGGCCCCTGACCCCGGCTGCAAGCCCGGTGGCAATCGGCCGAGACTGTCTCTTTTGTCATCTTCGCCGCTAGGTGCCTTGAAACCGATGAATGGTGCTACTCGAAACGTACGTCCCGGCTGGTCGCGCTGGATGAGCGTATAACGGCCAAACACTGAAACGTCACCGAGGCCGCTGGCGCTGCGGTTCACGCGGTTGCCATTGAGCGTGACATCGAAGTCTTTATCCATGTAGGGCAAAACCCCGAACACCGCCAGTTTCGGTGTTACGCCATAGCCAAGAACCGAGACCAGCGACCACGCGCGAAGGTCCCGGTCCATCGGGCCTGAATCGTCGCCCGACTCGCTGGCTACGACAAGTTCGCGGACGACAAACTCACCGCCACCGACTGGCAACGCGGTATTAAACGTGACCGGCGCCGCCCATACACTGCCGACCGAATCAATGATCGTGACAACGCTGGCCAGTGCAACAAGAAATCGCACTACTCTTGCGCCACCGATGTGTTTGCGTCACCCGGCGTAAAACCGGCTTTCACAATGGCCTGTTTGATCTGTTCAAGGTCCGCGGTGTGGTCTGCTTTGATCACCACGCGTGCGGAATTCGCAGCCAGATCTACCTCCGCACTCTCAACGTCGGGCAACTTACTGAGATTTTTCTCCAGGCCGTAGGCACAGAACGGACAGGCCAGACCACTCACACCGATCTCGACGACTTCTTGATCCGCCGCCCAGACCGCGACGGGTAGCCACAGTAAAGCGACAAATACGATTGCGATCTTCTTCATACGATACTCCAATCAAAAATTTCCGTTGTCTATGATCAAACGTCGAGCCACAGCCGCAACGGCAGTGCGAGGTAGGCAGTAAAGAAACCGATGCCCCATATTGCGACCGACACCCAAAAGATTCGCCGATTCCAAACCTGAGTCTCATCACACATTGCGCCGTACTCTGGATCCGTCGGACAAGTACGGCCGGGTCGGAATATGAGCCAGCCCGATACGCCAAGTAACGCACCGGCCCCGCCAAAGACCCACGCTTTGTGCAGGGTCAGGGTCACCAGAAACGGCACATTGCTGGATAAGGTCGCCACCGTCGCACCGAATCCCAGGGTCACCAGCGCGATCGGCAACGCACAGCAAATCAGCGTGCCCGTGGACGCAAACAGGGCCAGCCAGGTAAGGCGTTTCTCACGGGTATTGGTCGTCATAAACCACAGCCTACGACCTGGAGCTGACTCCATGTCAAGCGAATTCTGATGGAAACAGCTCAAGGAAGGGCAGAAGAATCCGATCGTGCAAGGACCCGCTTTTCCAGTGGAGCAACCGTCTTTTGCCCGCTGCGTTGGCCTTACCGATCTGTTGATGGCTGGATGCGGCCTATCGCTGCGTCGATGCTATGACTTGATCGCCTGCGCACCGTCGATAAAGCCCGCAACAAAAGACGCGGACGGGTTCGCGCCAGTGCCCATGAAATCGCTCTTGTCCGGATCAATGATTTGGGTAAATTCTCTTGCTGGATCTGTATGCATCGCGACCCAGTCTTTGCCGGCACCAAACGCCCTTACACGCAGTAGCTGTTCGGCTGTAGCATCCCGCATCGCCCAGTGTCTGCCAAGCGCAAGACCCATTTTGTACATCTCTTTACCCAACGACTGCTACTCACCTGACCCATAAACGAACGTTGGCGACAGTCCGACGCTTCGATTGCGTTGGTTATCGTTAAGCCACGTTGTATTCTCGCAACACTCGCGAAAAATGTCGCCCTTTCAAGTCACGGTCGCCACAGTCGACTGGTTCTAGTTTTATGTCGAGTTGTGCGGCACTCGGACGGTGCCGACTTCAGCGCGCGAGCAATTCAACATGCGACCGGTCATCTCGATTGCCCGTTTAGCTCAATTCTCTGTAGCGATAACTCACCTACTCGGTTGAACTGTCAACACTATTTGTTTCTTGCGGGCTCAAGACTTTTTATCCGCTCGCTAATTTGATTGCGTGCCTGTCGAAATCGGTCTAGGCGATCTTCGTGTGCCTCGTCCCCTTGCGCCGCGGCCGGATCGGGAATCGGCCAATGCAAGCGGTGTACCTTTCTGGGAAAGACCGGACACACCTCCTCCGCACACAGTGTCACTACCGTGTCCACGGAGTCGGGGTCGATCGTGTCAACCGACTTCGCGTATTGATCGGAGATGTCGATGCCGATCTCGGCCATGGCATCTACCGAAAGCGGATTGAGTTCCGCCGGCTGGGAACCGGCACTTTGAATACGAATGTTCGGCCCCAGCAGTTGACGCGCGAGGCCCTCCGCCATTTGACTTCGGGCGGAATTGGCGACACAGAGGAATAATATGCTTTTCATCAGTGATCCTTCTCGTTGACTTTGATTAGTCTGCCGCACGTCGCGCGACTCTCCGGCGTACGATTGCCCCGCGCTCGTACCAGCCTTTGCTCGAATTCACGATGCGCACCACCGATAACATCACCGGCACTTCGACGAGCACACCGACCACGGTGGCCAGTGCTGCGCCGGATTCAAAACCAAACAGTACGATTGCGGTCGCAACAGCAAGCTCGAAAAAGTTGCTGGCACCGATCAGTGCTGAGGGCGCTGCGACGCAGTGCGCAACTCCGAAAGTTCGGTTCAATAGGTACGCAAGACCAGAATTGAAATACACCTGAATCAGAATTGGCACAGCCAACAACGCAATGATAAGAGGCTGCGCAATAATCTGCTCACCCTGAAAACCGAACAGCAGAACGAGCGTGGCCAAGAGTGCAATTAACGACGCCGGACCGAGCCGTTTGAGCGCGGCCTGCACGCCGGCCAAACCACCCCGTGTAATCAGTTGCCGACGCAGTAGTTGGGCGATAATCACCGGCACAACAATATCGAGAGCCACGGAGAGGAATAACGTTTGCCACGGCACCGTGATCGCCGACAGGCCAAGGAGCAAGCCCACGATCGGGGCAAAGGCGAACACCATGATCAGGTCGTTCACTGCCACCTGGCTCAGGGTGAAATGCGGTTCACCGTCTGAAAGATTACTCCACACAAACACCATCGCCGTACAGGGCGCTGCAGCAAGAATGATAAGACCGGCAATGTAGGAGGTGATCTGCTCGGCCGGCAGATACGGCGCAAACAGATGCCCGATAAAGAACCAGCTCAGTGCCGCCATCGAGAAGGGTTTGACTGCCCAGTTAATGAACAAAGTTACGCCGACACCACGCCAATGTTCCTTGACCTGCCCCAATGCTCCGAAGTCGATCTTCAATAGCATAGGGATAATCATCAACCAGACCAGCACCGCGACCGGCAGGTTGACCTGCGCAATCTCAAAGGAGCCAATTGCATGAAACACGTCTGGCAAGAAGTGTCCGAGCGCGACGCCGACTACGATGCAAAGCGCCACCCAAAGTGTGAGATAGCGTTCGAAAATCGACATCAACCAGCTCCCCGCGATTTCGTACTTTTATCGGTTGTTGCAGGTGCCAGGGCATTCAAAAAATGACGCAGCGGCTCGAGGACCAGCGGATTCAGTGAATAGCAAACCCGTGGTCTTTCGATTTCTCCGGTGATGATTCCCGCCGCCTTGAGAATTCGCAGATGTTCGGAGGTAGTGGACTGCGCCAAGCCAATCTCCTCGACGATATCGCAACCAATACAGGTTTGCCGTGCGTGAAGCATCGAAACGATGCCGATTCGCGCTGGATGCCCGAGCGCCTTAGCTAGCGCTGCGATGGCAATGTCATCAGGCGCCTTTGTTTGGTCATTAGTCTCTTCAATTGATAGCGCTTGTGCAGACATCGGTTGCTACTATATCGTTATTCGACGATATACGATATTAGCAGGGACAGCGCGTTCGTCAAATGGGCAGAAGATACTTTGACCGGTAAAATGAGCGCGCGGAGTCTTGGCGATTAGGGGAAAATCGCGCCGTTGTCCCCAATCGTTCGTTAGCGCCTCGTGCCAAGATGCCAGCGACAGATTCTCCGTGAAGGCTAAGTCTTGAGCTAGATCATCGAACCCAGGTCCGACCCCACCGACGGATACGCGCTGATCATTCTTTTCAGATCGGCAGTCTTCATGCCGGACTTGATGGCCAGTCCGAATATGTTGATAAGTTCGGCGTATTCAGGGCCGAACAGGTGCGCGCCCACTATTTCGTCCGTTTGATTGTCGATAAGCACTTTGACGGCGGCGCAATCCTCACCGACTCGCATGTTTGAATACCAGTCGCCCGTGTCGGTGAACTTCGACCGAAAATCGATGCCGAGTTCCTTCGCCTCGGATTCGAGCAAGCCGACGCGTGTAAGCTCCGGTATGGTAAAGACGGCGGTCGGTACACCACGATAGTCGGCGGTCTTACTGTTGCCCTTCAACATATTCGAGGCCGCAATCTTGCCTTCATGGAAGGATATCGGCGTCAGCGGCCAACCTTCGGTATCGCTTGCATCGCCGGCTGCGTAAACGGATGCGTTGGAAACGCTTTGCAGATATTCGTTAACCCTGACGCCTCGATCACTGAACTCTACGTTGGCCGCTTCGAGGTTCAGACGGTCAAGTGCGGCTACACGCCCGGCGCCGTGCACCACCAGGTCCGTAATCCAGCTTTCGACATTGCCGTCCGTAATTGCCGACACCTCGAACCCATCATCGAGTTTCTTGATCGATTGAACATCTGTTTGCGGACAAAACTCGACGCCAATCCTTTCCGTTCGCTGCACAAGCTTGTCAACCAGGTCGGGATCGAACGCAGGTAACGGACGTATACCGTGGTCAAGAACACACACATCGCTCCCGGCGCGCGCCGCGATGTGTGAGAATTCGAAAGATATGAAACCACCGCCGACGAACAGGATTCTTTTCGGCAAGGCCTCCAGCTCGAGGAACTGCGTGCTGTCAATCATATGCTCGGCGCCCGGCACCGAGACGTCTCGTGGGCGGGCGCCTGTCGCTATCAACGTGTACTGAGCCTCAAGTAACGAACTTCCGACTTCGACGCTATTGGCGTTTATAAACCGCGCGCTTCCATGAAAGGTCTCAACGCCGTTCTTTTTCAGACCGCCTTCAACGCGGGCCGGCATCCTGTCCGTGAAGGTCCGTTTGAAGGCCATCAGATCAGCCCAGTTGATGCGCAAGTCGTCCGCCTCAACGCCTTTGCCGCGCATGAGATTCACGGCATCCACCAACTCGGCACCGCGACGAAGCATTTTCTTCGGATCGCATCCGCGCAGCGCACAGGTTCCACCGTAAGGCAGTTCATCGATAACAGCCACCTGCCAGCCCGCCGATGCGCACCGATTCGCGGCAGACGTGGCCGCGGTACCGGCGCCAATAATGACAAGGTCGAATGATTTCATCGCGCGTATTTCCCTAAGTGCAGTTTCAGTAACGCGGCTCGTCCGCGAACGAATGGCCTATTTCGATTGACGCAATCCAGCCGTGGGCCAGCGCCCGATGCAATGCGGTCGCGATCCGCCGCGGCACGCTGGCTGGGTCGAGTTCCTCCGCCAAGCGTTCGCTCGCCACGGCCAGTTCTGGCTCTCTGGCGATAATGTCAAGTACGGCGTGGTTGTCGGTATCCACCCCAACCAACATGGGTCTGTATTGCTCGCCGCGCCAAATGGCAATGTAGTGCACCGGTGCGGCTTCCAATTCAATACCCTCACCTTTTTCCAGCCACACACGGTCGGCATTGCTGCCAAGTGTTAGCAACGTGAGCGTGGGCATCAACCGGATGTGAAGCGATGGCCACTCCTCTGGCGTAAAAGCGTGCAATCGTTGTGCATCGGCGGCGTTTGCATCCGGCCCATCAAAAACGTTCAGCGCCGCCCACTCGATAGCGGCGAGATCGCCCAGCATCGGAGATTCTTCTGCACGCAACCAATTTGCAAACCGATGCCCGAACTCGCGGAGGCTGGGCGAACCCGACGGATTAGCCAGGGCATAATCGGCGGCGCAGCGCGCGAAGTTTTTCTTGCCGAGTATTTTCTCTGTCACTGGAAAGTCGTGCGCAAGAGCGGCTTCGAGTCGAATGAAGTACGCGTTGCGATACACGTCGAGCCGGTCGTTGGGACTGGTGCAACCGAGCGATCGAACCTGCCCCGCCAAATTCTCCTCATGACGCCCGCGATACAGGAACTCACGAAACTGTGCTTGGAATTCGCCTAGCCGTGTTGATCTCACGGTGTGATCTAGGCCGCGCGCTGACGGACGTGCTCGACCTCTTCGAGCAGCTCAGCCAATGGCGGAATGTTGTCGTCACGTTCAATACAAACCGGCACTGGCCCATATCGGGTGCGCGCTGCGTCATACAGATGCCAGACATCCTTTGACACCGGGTGATCGTGCGTGTCGATCTTGAGGGCACTATGAGTGCTATGGCCGGCGAGATGATGTTGTGCGACCCGCTCTGCTGGTATGGCGTTGAGGTAGGTCATGGGATCAAAGCCATGGTTATGTGCGCTGACAACGATATTGTTCAGGTCGAGCAGTAACAAGCAGTCGGCTCGTTCCGCGACAGCAATGAGAAACTCCCACTCTTTCATGCTGCTCCAGTCGAATTCGGCGTAGCTCGACAGGTTTTCAATCAGGATTTGTCGGCCGAGCGTGTCCTGCACCTGGGCGATGCGATCGGCCACGTGCACGATCACCTCTTCCGCGTAAGGCAGGGGCAGCAGATCGTGCAGGTGATGACCGCCGTGACGGGTCCAACACAGGTGATCCGAGAGCGAGAGCGGCTCGAAGCGATCGACGAGATCGTTGAGCGCCTTGAGATAGTTTTCGTCGAGTGGATCCGTACCGCCAAGGTTCATTGACACACCGTGAAAGGCGACCGGGTAGTGGCTTCTTACGTCATCCAGGACCGCCAATGGTTGACCGCCGGGCACCATGAAATTTTCGGTGATCAGTTCCAGCCAGTCGACCGGGATCTCTCCGCTCCGCGCGTCCGCGTAAACCGGCGGTCGCAAGCCAAGTCCGATCTCCGCGACGACGATTTCCTTATTGATGGCAAGGCTCATCGACGACTGCGGTCCGGTAGCTTACCGCTTGCGCCAATGTTCTGAGGATTGTCTGTCATGGCCGATCTAACGCCGGTTGCCACATACTCAACTTGCGACCGCCAGCCACTGATACTCGTATTTGATCTTGTGATGGGCTGCCGCCACGGAATCCTCAAGATCGAGTACGAATCCACCATCCTGCTTGCTTGACCAGGTCTCCGCCGTCTCACGGTCACGGAAAAAATGAACAAAATGACAAAAGCTCGTCACCACGTCGCGATCGAATTCCGCCTCGTCCGGCAAAACATACGACAGGTGCACCGTTTCCGGAGAGGCGCACTCGACCCCGTTTGGCGACACCTCGAGGCGAATCGGCTCTCCGGTCTGTTTGCACTTGGCGAGGACTTGACAGGTCTTGCCGATCAGGACGGGGATGAAGAGCGTGTCCCAGGCGCACCATCCATACAGGGTCACATCATCAATAACGATCTGATGTGATGACACCGGGTCGATTGCGAGGCCCCAAAAACCGATGACCGCGCCAGCATCATTGAAATACACTCCAGGCCACTCTTTCAGTGTATCGACTGTCGTGGACAGCGGCACTCCGGTTTGCCGCGAGAGTACCTGCAGTTCCACCGGTTTGGCAGTGGCCAACTGTTGATAAAGGCAGCGTGCTATGCGTTGCTCGTCATCGCTGAGTTGAAAAAATAACTCTCCGAGTGCCTGAATGCGCGTTTTCGTTTGATCAGTCTTCATCACGTTGTCCCGTAAATCATTTACGCTTTGCAGGATCGCCCGGCGATCCTGCAAGCAACTCGCCACCGCGTGCATAGCACTGTTTTTCCGGTACGTAAATGTAGCCTTCACCCTTGCAATCGTTTTGCGATGTGCAGGCATTGAAGGCCGTGGTGCAGGCCGTGGTCCCCTTGCACTCGTTGATGCCCCAACATGCAACCTCGCCCGCCTCCGCCTGCGGCACCAGCACGTCCACAGACTTGTACATGCCGTAGAAGGCGCCCGCCGCAGCGACACTGAGCGCCGCACCCGTCATTGCGCGACGTTGTAGGTTGGGTGTCGTGGACTCTGATTCGCTTGCCGGTACATCGCAGGCGACATCACAGGCAGGCGCTTGGCGGCCGTTGACGTAGTCCCACACACTGCCCGACACCAATACGGCCAGCCCAACGTACACCGACCATGGCTGCGGAAATACGCCGGTGACCATGAACCACAGTCCGGCCGCGCCGAACGCCGCGCCGCCAAGCGATAACCAAAAAGGCGCCATTCGCCCATGCTGTCGTATGGAGCGATACAGCAACCACAAACTGAAACCTGCGAAACTGACGAACAAGGGAAAGAGATAGGCGTCATGGACGATAAAGCCGAGCCCCACTGTGCCGAGTGCCGCAAGCACCGCCGGGATACCCAGGCAGCAGGCTGCCGCAACGCCGGCACCGAGCAGAGCTGCAAATTGTTTTATGAATGCTTTCATCAGCCGCTCCAGTCAGCCTGCGCAACATGAAAGTTGCTTCACGTCTTTGAAGAAGGTCTGCGCGCAGAGTTTCAGACCTTCTACCATGGTCAGGTAGGGAAACAGCTGGTCCGCCAACTCCTGCACCGTCATTCGATTGCGAATCGCCAGTGCCGCTGCCTGGATCATTTCACCGGCTTCTGCGGCCAGAATTTGGGCACCGATGAGCCGATCGCTGTCGGCATCGATCACCAGTTTCACAAATCCGCGTGTCTCGAAATTCGCCAGTGCACGCGGTACGTTCTCAAGATCGAGCGTCCGACTCTCAGTGTTGATACCGGCTTTCTCTGCCTCCGCCTCGGCGAGGCCTACGGTCGCGACCTGCGGATCCGTAAAGATAACCGCCGGCATCGCAGAAAGGTCCAGCGTCGCATCGCCTCCAGTCATGTTAACGCCAGCGCGCGTACCGGCTGCGGCCGCGACGTAAACGAATTGAGGTTGCGTGGTGCAATCGCCGGCCGCATAGATGTTAGGTGCGGACGTGCGCATGTGATCATCGACGACAATGGCACCGTTCGCCGACGTCTCCACACCGGCAGCCGCGAGGTTGAGATCCCTGGTGTTGGGTGGGCGGCCCGATGCAATGAGTAACGCATCGCTGGTTAGCGTTTCGCCATCAATGCGTATCGTGTACCTGCCGTCACCGAAGTCGATGCGAGACGCGCTCGTCTTGATGAGCACGCGCATGCCCTCCGCCTCAAAGGCCTTTGCCAATTCATCACCCAGCGCCGGATCTTCCTGGGACAGCAGCTTGGTACGGGCCAATATTGTCACAGCCGATCCCAGTCGGCGGTAAGCCTGGGCAATCTCGACCGTAACCACGGACGAGCCAATGACAACCAGGTGTTTCGGAACTGTGTCAGCAAACAGCGCCTCGGTAGACGTCCAGTACGGCACATCCGCCAGACCGGGAATATTGAGTACCGCC
>DDIP01000167.1:14254-15308 GCA_002338605.1 Proteobacteria bacterium UBA1847
ATCCGCCGCAATCAATATTCGGTCGGCGCTTACTCTCTGTGCGCTGCCGTCTGCACGTGTGACCAGGAGCGTCTTCGCATCCTGAAACGATGCGTTGCCGCGGAGTAAGGTGATCGACTCATTGCCCGCGAGAATGCTTTCGTATTTCGCGTCGCGCAGCTCATCGACACGAGCGACCTGCTGTGCGAGCAGCGCGCGGCGATCAATCGCCGGTGCGTGCTTTTCGAGACCATCAAACGGATGCTGGCGTTGCTGCTGTGCGAGGTGAGCGCTGCGGATCATGATCTTGGAGGGTACGCAACCGACATTGACACAAGTTCCTCCTATGACGTCGCCGCGTTCAATCATTGTGACCGTGGCGCCTTCCTCCACCACTTTCAGTGCTGCGGCAAAGGCTCCGGAGCCGGTTCCCACGATGGCAATGTGCAAACCGCGGCCTCCACCTGTAAGCGGGTTGCCATCATCGTCGAGTACAGTGCCCTCGTACCCTTTGCGTTCCAGTGCACGAATCAGGCGACCGACCGGTACGTCGTCCTTTGCCGTTATCGTCGCCTGACGCGCATCAAAGGATACGCGTGCATCAACACCGTCCAGCGCGTTCAGGGCCGCTTCTGCCGTTTGCGCGCAATGATCGCAGGTCATGCCTGAGACGCTGAGAGTGATCGCGGTCATTTGATGCCTCTACTCATTGATGCTTAAGACAGCGCCTAGGCGCCATTCGGTGTCGCCGGAAAACCAACGTTTGTCGAAGCCTCGGCGATCTTCTCGACGCTTGTCCGTGAATCGTCGAAGATGACCGTGGCAGTCTTGCTGTCAAAATCGACCTTGACGTCACGGACGCCATCAACGCGTTTCATTGCGATGCGCACAGTCAAAGGACAGGTGGCACAGGTCATTTTCTCAACAGCGAAGGTCGCCGTTGTCTCGTCGGCCAATACCGGCGCGCCGGAGCCGAGCAGCCCCGCTAACAGTAAAACCCATACGGTACGTTTCATCACAAATCTCCTATAGAAAGCGCGGCGCGACAAAATTCACGCCCAAGGCCAGAATCACC
>DDIP01000362.1 GCA_002338605.1 Proteobacteria bacterium UBA1847
GCAAAGCGGTCCCTCGTATGGCGGCCTCTTGAGTGGGGTTGCCCGATTTCGTCCGCCAATCACAGCCTCACTTGTTCAAGCCGTCTAATAACGTCCCGTATGCGAAACTGGACCTTCTTGTAGTCGATCGTCTTCCACGCCACGAGCAGCGGGACATAGCGTGGGTCTCCGGTTGCTTCTATCTTATCGAGCAGCCTGAGGATCATCGGCCTATCTCTGTCTTTCAGGTATTCCATGTCAAATGGTGGCCCCTCTTGAATCAGCTTGTCGAAGCCTGCCAGCAACTCATCCGCATAGTTCTCACGCTCGATCTCCCAGCCCTTCTGGGTGTAGACGATTAGCGGAAGACGGTCGAATTGCTCGACTCGAAGGTAGCCATTCAGAATGGTCCAGTCGATCCGCGCCAGCGCCTCTTCATCGGATAGATCCTTGAAGTACCCATAGACAGGCGAGTTTTCGAGCCCGCGCGCCAGAATGTCTTTATTCTTGGACCCGCGCAGGAGTCGTTTTAGCAACGTCCGGCCGCCCTGCCCAATAAGGTCATCCGCTCCACGAAGCACAGCATGAAGATCGGCCTCAGGAAGGTCGCTTAGACCTTTGGCATCAAGGTGAATTGGCGCTCGGCGAGATTTACGACGCATCGAAATCGTTTATCCTCGGCTCTGGTTCTGACTATGATATCCGTTGGCAGCCCCGCGTTGTACATGAGGTTAGTTTGTGATCGACATCACTGAATCGCTGCTTATCCGCTTGGCGGGTGTTCGGGCATTTGGGCAGGGACTCTCCCGCTACGACAAGGGCGGTGTCCAGAACGTCGTGACAGCAGGGAAATTGACCAGGGCAATCGTTCAAGGTCACGGCACGCACAAGGTTGTGCTGCGTCATTCTCACAGCATTATCGAAGGGGAATGCGACTGTGAAGCGTCCGGCGGAATTGATTTCTGCCAACACTGCGTGGCGGTGGCTTTTTCTCTACAAGACGAAATTTCAACAAATAAGCCTGTCACCAAACGGCAGGCCATGACGGCAATTCGGCGACACATGGCAGCACTGAGCCACGAAGAATTGCTCGAGCAGTTCATGGATCTCATCGGAGAGGATCGCTTACTTCGCGACGCTCTGTTTCAGAGAGTGCAGTTCGCATCCGGCGGGCTGTCGTTCGCGGTTTTGAAGAAGATGATCGCGGACATCGAGGTGAATGGTGAACCGTGGGAAGACACAGCCGTTAGAACGTTCTTCGAGGATTTCGAGAAAATACTGCTTTGTATTCGTGAGTTTGCCGACCGACTCGATTCGCTCGTGTTGCTACGGGCACTCGAGTTCGCCGTGCAACATTTTAATGTGGAGACCCAGCATACTGGTGACTATGCCGAGCATAGCGACTCTTGGGACGCATCCGCAGAGTTACTGTTTGAGTTGCACCGGGATACGGTCAGTCGACTCGACTGGGCGCCGGTTGAATTGGAAAGCTACCTGAAAGACCGGTGCCTGAGCGAAGACTGGCATCCGGCCCAGTGGCGAGAGGATATGCAGGAGGTTGAAGAACTCTAATGTACGCGTCTTTGTCTCAGGCTGATATTGCCGACCTGACTCGGTTTCTCGCCGATCCACTACGTCCAGAGGACATATTGAGGTTCCATGAGGCGCAGGGCTTCCTATTCGCTGTTGCCTGTTCACCGGAACTCGTTCCACCTTCGGCTTGGCTCCCGGCCATTAGTGATGAGGAAGACATCGGTTTTGAAGATGAAACTGAAGCCCAGCGAATCATGGGACTGATGATTGCCCTGTATAATGAGATAAACGATTCCGTGTATGAGCGCAGCAGGAGTTTGCCCCCAGGCTGCGAATTTCGTGCGAATGTTGAAGACAATTTCGACGAGGAATTGCCGATCTCGCTATGGTCCCGGGGGTTCATGATGGGCCACGATTGGCTGGCAGAGGTGTGGGACGAGTACCTGCCGGAAGAACTGGACGGAGAAGTTGGATCTACGGCCATGGTGCTGTCTTTCTTCAGTTCAAGGCAGTTGGCGGAGCTGTACTACCTTGAATCGACAACAACGCCGAGGCACCGGCCGCCCAAAGTCTCTTTCATAGAGTACGCTGAGAAGGTGCGCGAGCTGTTCCCTGCCGCAATGTCGTCCTACGCGCACGTAGGCAGGAGTATTTCCGAGGCATCGATCGACACTGAACACCAGGACGACTAAGTGTACCTGCGAAGCGACCGTCGCGAGACGGTCGCTCGCTTTGATCAAATGTCCATCTGCTCGGACATCTCGAGCGCGTCGTCTATCTCGATCCCCAGGTAGCGCACCGTACTGTCCAGCTTCGAGTGCCCCAGCAATAGTTGAATGGCCCTGAGGTTCTTGGTCCGGCGGTAGAGTAAGGTCGCCTTTGTTCGGCGCATCGAGTGCGTACCGTATGGGGTTGGGTCAAGACCAATAGCGGCCACCCAAGAAGAGACCATCCTGGAGTATTGCCGCGTCGACAGGTGCTGTGACTTCCGAATCCGGCTTGGAAAGAGATAATCGGTGCTACGCAGGCTGGCGTGCTCGATCAAGTCATTGACTGACTTGCGGGATTTTCGAGTAATCTCGAAACGCACGGGCCGGCCGGTTTTTTGCTGCATGACG
>DDIP01000111.1:0-289 GCA_002338605.1 Proteobacteria bacterium UBA1847
TGCCCTTGTTCGGCGAGTAAAAAATGCGCATGCCCGCCAACGCCGAGGGACTCATCGCCCCGTGCTCGCCCCGAAGGTAACGGTCGAACGGGCTATTGTCGGCACGCCAGTTAAATGCCTCAAAGGCAGCGATCGCATTTGCCGCGTGCGTAAACTGGATGTCTGCCGCCGACTTTACATCCGGGAAAACGTCGATGAACTGGTCTGCGTAGCCCTTGATTCCGCGAAGACGCTCGGCCAGTTGTGCCCATACACCGTCAGGGCCCGCAAGGTCGCCAACGGCAGCAGC
>DDIP01000111.1:430-2504 GCA_002338605.1 Proteobacteria bacterium UBA1847
GTCCTGCCATCTCCGTTGCGGACGTCACCGGAAACATGGCCTGAACGGCGAGCGGATTGTCGAGGCCCGTCGGCAAGTCAAAGCCGGCCGGTGACGCAACGCCGTTTGGCATCGAGGCATCGGGCTGCACGCGGCCGTCGTGGAACATCGTGTCGAATGCACGGGCGCCAAGATTGAAAATGTGCGGCGCGTTGCGCGGTACTCGCTCATGCACGGCATCTCGGCCGTAACCCGTGTCCCGGGCTACGCCGAGGCCGCGACCGCCCTCGCCGATCGGCAATGACAAACCGTCACCGGTCCCTGTAAACGAGTGGTGACACGTGGCGCAGGAAATGTTCTGGTTGCCGCTCAGGACTTTGTCGAAAAACAGTTGCGCGCCCAGCGCGACCTTCCCATCGCCAGGATTGCCGTTATGGTAGAAGTCGCGGTCTTCCGTCGGTGTCGGTAAATCGCCCGACGTACTGCGCCAGGCACTCCGGTCGGCGTAAGCGTAGTCGGCAGTCACTGCAATCAGGACTGCCAGAATATGAATGGTAGGCTTTTGTATTCCCATGACATGAGTTCCTCGCTGCTGCGCCTGATGATTATTCAGGCTGCAATATTGCGCAGGAAGCACCGCGCGACCAACGAGACTAATTGCCGAATTTAACCACTTTGCCAATTCCCGCGAGACAGGACATGGCAATACTTGTATCGCTTGCGAACAACGCTATGATGAACGATCAAACCTCAACGGCAAGACCGGAGCAATGCAATGAAAGGCGACGCAACAGTCATCGAGCACCTGAACAAGGTGTTGAAAAACGAACTCACCGCGATCAATCAGTATTTTCTGCATTCGCGAATGCTCAGAGACTGGGGCCTCAACAAGCTTGGGGATTACGAACACGGCGAGTCCATCGATGAGATGAAGCACGCGGATTCGCTTATCGAAAGAATTCTTTTTCTGGAGGGACTACCCAACTTGCAGGACCTGGGGAAACTGCGCATTGGCGAGAATGTTCCAGAAATACTTCAATGCGACCTGGACATGGAACTCGATGCAATTGCGGACCTCCGTGCCGCGATTGCATACTGTGAAGTGCATAAAGACTATGTGACTCGAGACCTGTTCGACGGGATCCTGGCATCAGAGGAAGAACACGTGGACTGGTTGGAGACTCAGATTGGCTTGATCGAGAAAGTTGGGCTGGAAAATTATCATCAGTCGGCACAGTAGCGTTAGTGCCGCGACGGATTGCCGCGTCGACATTACAATGTGATCGCGGACCTGAATCGCCTATGCATGCGAATGAATGTGCCCGCAAGTATGCTCAACAGGAAAAAGAACCCGGTCGATCCGCCACCGCCACCGCGACTGGGAGGCGGCGGTGGCGGCGCGTCATCGTTATCAACTACAGTGACGGTCGTCGTATCGAAATTGCCAAGTTGTAAGCCGCCAGTCGGATTGCTTAGAGACACCGTAAACGTTTCGTTATTTTCGTCGCCTGCGTCATCGATGATCGTCACGTTGACTGTCTTTTGCGTTCCGTCCCCGTCGGTCCAGGACAGCACGCCATTCGCAGCCTGAAAGTCCGTCCCGGAAACAGCGCTCGCTGATTGAGTTGCGTAGTCCACTGTCACCGCACCATCGGTACCGCCCTCACGAGTAACAACGATGGCCACTGTCGCGATATTTTCGTTGACCGTATAAGCGTTTGCCGCAAACTGCGCCGACCCCTGGGCCGCCACCTCGTCGTCAACGATTGTCAGTACGGCCGTCAGTGGGCTTCCCGCGGCCGCGCCGGTCACGTTCTGCAAACTGATGCTGACGGTTTCATCGCCTTCCAGCTCCGAATCATCGTTGACCGTCACCGAGAAGGTTTTGTTAGCCGAATCGCCATCCGGCCAATTGACAGTACCGAGCGCCGGTTGATAGTCCGCGCCCGCCGTTGCACTGCCGTCTGCGGTTGCGTAGTCGACGGATGCCACACCATCACTGCCACCAATGCGTGTCAACGTTATCGTCGCCGCGGTGCCTTCGCCCGTAGAATAGCCGCTTGACGACAGACCCACGCTTCCGGCATTCGGAACA
>DDIP01000073.1 GCA_002338605.1 Proteobacteria bacterium UBA1847
TACCTGCTCTATCACTCACCAACTCTAGCGTCCAAGCCACTGCGTGAAGAATTCGAGCACTTTCCCTGGTCCCACGATGAAGACCGGCTGCGCGCCTGGCAACAGGGCCTGACAGGCTTTCCGATTGTTGACGCTGGTATGCGACAGCTTTGGCATACAGGCTGGATGCACAATCGTGTACGCATGATTGTCGCGTCGTTTCTCGTCAAAGACCTTCTCATTCCGTGGCAGGAAGGCGCGGCCTGGTTCATGGATACGCTCGTTGATGCCGATCTCGCCAACAACTCAGCAAGCTGGCAATGGGTCGCCGGGTCCGGCACGGATGCCGCGCCCTACTTTCGAATATTCAATCCGACGCTGCAACAGAAGAAATTTGATCCGCACGGCCGCTACGTCCGTCGCTGGATTCCGGAACTCAGTGACAATACGAAGGGCGAATACCCGGAACCCATCGTTGACCATGGCATCGCCAGGCAAGCGGCTCTCGACGCCTACGCTGCAATCAAAGGCAAACGCAACTCGAAACGGGCGCCCTGAACATCGGTTTCAAGCAATGTCAGGGTTCCACCGTGTGCTTTTGCAACGAGCGTTGCAAGGTACAGTCCCAACCCGGTACCACCGGACTCACGGGCGCGGGATGGATCACCGCGATAGAAAGGCTCGCCGATAGCCGCTGCCTGATCCTTCGACAGACCTGGGCCGCGATCCGCCACGGTGACTACGAGTTCCTGCTCCGTGGCGGCTACGGTTACACAAATCGGTCCATCCTCGGGTCTCGAGTAACGCAGCGCATTGCCAACGAGATTTTTCAGCAGCAAGGTAATTCGTGCTTCGTCGAGTGATACAACCAACGGATGTCCAGGCATGTCAAGCTGCACCCGATCCGCATCTCGAGAAAAGAAGTTTTTGACGAGGTTCTGTATTAGCTCACGCACGTCGACCTCGGTTCGTGATAGCTCGACGTGGCGGGAGTTCAGCCGCTCAGCCTCCAGCAGCGCGACGACGATTTTCTCCATTTCAACGATTTCCGCTTTAAGGCTTTCGACGTTCTCGGACTCATCGAAAAACTCCAGGCCTAAGCGCATTCTCGACAGTGGCGTGCGCAATTCATGGCTGATACCCAACAGCAGCGCTCGCTTCGCGTCGAGCATGCGCTGCACATCACCGGCCATCTTGTTGATGTCTGCTGCAAGATCCCCGAGTTGATCATGGCGGATTCGGCCAATTCGGAAATCAAAATTGCCACGACCGATATGCTCCGCACCGGCGCGGATCGTCCGAATGGGTTGGAACAGCCAGGTAACTGCGGCGAATGCCGCGAGCAGCAAGAAAAGACCAAGGCCTATCACGAGCGGAACCAGCGCTGGTCCGTCGGACACATCCGAAATTCTCGGCGTCGAAACAACGATCTGGTAGCCGCCCTGACGCATGCGCAAGAAGTCATGATCATCGAAGTTCGCGAAATCCACTCCCTGAAGTTCGTCAACCCATGCGCCGGGATCGTCACTGAATATCGGGCTGCTCGCGAACTCGAGCTGATCCAGCCGTGGAAAAGCAGGATCGGAAGCCCAGTCGATGTCGGGGCCCAGGATTCGAATATCAACAGGTACTTTCTCGGTAATGGCGATAGCACGGTCAATACGCGGCGGCACACCAATATCTTCGCGCACATAGCTGACATGCAATGACAGATGACCACTGATCAGACCACGTATCTGATCGCTGTTGTAAAAACGTTGTATTGCCTTGAAGGTCCCGAATACAAACAACCCGGCCAGGACAATGAAAATCAGTAGCAGTCGAAACGACAGCGAACGGGAAAGCCGATTAATCATCGACGCGAGGCACGCCCACGAATGAGTAGCCACGTCCCCAGACCGTCTTGATAAAGCGCGGTGGTTTGGTTGAATCACCCAGCTTTTGGCGGACGCGGCTGATCATGATATCGACCGACCGTGTCAGGATCGCTGCATCAATACCGCGCAGTTCACTCAGAATGTCATCGCGAGACAAGTTGCGTCCGTGTCGTCGTGCGAGTATCAACAAGAGTTCGAACTCCATCGATGTCAGCTCCACGGTCTTGCCATCAACACGCACGACGCGGGTTTCCGGCTCAATCGTCAGGCCATCGAAGTTCAGCTCGCCAACGGTAGAACCGGCCAGCTGAGCGCGGCGCAAGGTAGCCTGCACTCGCGCTACAAGCTCACGCGGCTCGAATGGTTTACCGATGTAGTCGTCAGCTCCCAGCTCTAGCCCGGAAACACGGTCTATAACATCGCCACGAGCGGTTAACATGATGATCGGTATATTGCTGGTCTTGCGTACTTCGCGGCAGATTTCAAATCCGTCCTTGCCCGGTAACATGATATCCAGAAGCAACAAGTCCGGCTCTTCCCGTGACAGCTTCTTCATTCCCTCAACGGAATCATAGGCACAGATCAGATTGATGCCATAGCGTTTGAAATACGCCTGCATCAAACTGGAGTGCTTCCGGTCGTCATCTATTATCAGTACCTTGGACATTCAGTAATAATAGCGCGTGCCAGACAGTCGTGTATAAGGTATCGCGAATACGATACAACTCGAAACAATTTGAAACGCGCCAGACACCCTTCTCCCCAACTGTGCTGCGACACTTACCCCCGTCTTAACCACTTCTTTGACGAGGGCAAGAAATGAAACTACTAAACAATTCACTACTTGTCGGCAGCATGCTATTGCTGGCGGCCTGCAACTCCGATAGCGACCCTGTTGCAGTCGTTGCCGGGCCTCCTGCCCCAGCGACCCTGAAGGTTCAGGTTTTACATGCGTCACCTGATGCTCCGGCCGTGAACGTATTTGTCGACGGCGGCGAAGTATTGAGCGGTGTTGATTACAAACAGGGTTCTGGCCAGCTGGTCCTGGACGAAGGAACCTACAGCGTGAGGGTCGATGGAATTCTGCCCGGCGGTCCGGCAGCCGTCATTGGGCCGGTTGACCTGGAACTGTCCGGCGACACCATATACACGATTGCAGCCGTTAACTCGGTTGCCGCGATCGAGCCCGTAGTTATCAGCCAGCCGGACATTGCTATTGGCGCCGGCGCAGCGCGATTGTTCGTACTCCATGGTGCGGCGGGCGCGCCGCAGGTCGATGTTTACGTGACAACGCCGGGCGCTGACCTTGCCGCGAGCGCGCCGGTCGGAACGTTTTCATTCAAGGAAACAATCGGTCCCGCCGAAGTCGCAGCAGGTGATTATCAGATTCGCGTGACGGCAGCAGGCGATGCCTCAACAGT
>DDIP01000267.1 GCA_002338605.1 Proteobacteria bacterium UBA1847
ACACCTCCGCGCCCGGCATCATTCTCTTCCTGAACAAGTCCAAGGCGAAAGAGCGCAAAGAAAAACTCTTCCTGCTTAACGCCGCCATCGAGTTCGCCAAAGGAGACCCGAAGAACTACCTCCCCGAAGAGGCCATCACGCGCATCGCCGATACCTTCAAGACGTGGCACGAGGTGGAGAAATACAGCCGCATTGTCCCCCTTGAGGAAATTGCCAAAAACGACTTCAATATCTCCCCCAGCCGCTACATCCACACCGGCGCGGGTGAGGAATACCGGCCCATCGTGGAGATTGTGGAGGAGTTGGATTTGTTGGAAAGGGATGAAGCGGAAACCAATAAAGCCTTTCGCAAAATCATTAGAACCCTAATGGCGGCATCAGGATGACCACGGACGAGAAACTTCCAGATAATTGGAATGCATCAACTCTCGGTTTGGTCGCTCATGACTTTCTTAGCGGGGGGACGCCATCGACGAAGAACGAAGCGTTTTGGCAAGGCCCTGTTCCGTGGATAACAAGTAAGTGGCTCAAAACCCGTCTCTACGTTGATAACGGTGAGAAGTTTATTTCCGAGGATGCCTTGAAGCAAAGCGCAACATGCGTCATTCCTCGGAACAATCTCATTTTCGCCACACGTGTCGGTGTCGGAAAGGTCGCTGTTAACAACATCGACTTGGCCATCAACCAAGACCTTGCAGGGGTTCTGGTGGACTCCGATCGCCATGACATCCGTTTTGTAGCGTATCAACTCCGTTCTGACAGAATCCAAAGAACGGTCGCTTCCCAAAAACGTGGCGCAACGATACAAGGCATCACACGAGATGCTCTCAAGGAGTTGGAAATCTACCTCCCACCCCTCGTTGAGCAGCGGAAGATTGCCGAGGTGTTGGAACTGGTGCAAAAGGCGATTGAGCAACAGGAGCGGCTGAGCACCCTAACCACGGAATTAAAAAAGACTCTCCTCCACAAACTCTTCACTGAGGGCCTGCGTGGCGAACCCCAAAAACAAACCGACAACGGCCCCGTGCCGCAGAGTTGGGAGGTGGTGACACTTCAAAACGTTTGCTCGTTTCTTAGCGGCGGGACACCCTCCAAGCAGAAGCCTGAGTTCTGGTCCGGCTCCATTCCGTGGGTCTCGCCCAAGGATATGAAGAAGCCCCGACTTTCGGATGTGGTAGATCACATTTCCGAAGCGGCACTGGAAGATGGAAGTTCGCTGGCTCCTGCGGGGTCAGTGTTCGTGGTGATTCGTGGCATGATCCTGGCCAAGGATGTTCCCGTTGCCCTGACCGAAGTGCCGATGGCTTTCAACCAAGACATGAAGGCCATCATTCCAGGGGCACGCCTCGTACCAAGTTTCCTGCTCTACGCCTTGGTCGCGTTCAAGCAGCGCCTATTTCAAAAGGTCGGCCGCTCTGCTCATGGCACGATGACATTAATGAGCAGTGAAATTGCACAGTTCACCATTCCTCTCCCTGACGAACACACGCAGCAGGAGATTGCGTCAGCAATTGAAGCCATCGAGCGGAAGCACGAACAACATCAGCGCAAACGCACCGCGCTCACCACCCTTTTCCGCACCCTGCTGCATCAGCTCATGACCGCGCAGATTCGGGTTCACAACCTCGACCTGCCGGAATTGGTTGCCCACAACGGAAAAGAATAGACCATGGCCTTGCTTGATGACATTCTGAAATGGTCAGAGTCTGATCTCCATCCGTGGCAGCAGGACGCGGTTCGTCGCCTGTTTCAGCAAGAGGGCGGTTTATCGGAGGACGATTACGCGCACCTGTATTCCCTGCTTAAAACGGCCCACGGTCTGCCAAATCCACTGAATCTAAAGCCCCTTCCACTCGCAGCTGCGCACATGCCTGCGGCTCTTAAGGCAGGCGAGGCTGTAGTTCTGAAGACTATGCGAGATTTGAAGCATGTGAATCGAATCGCATCGGATCAGGAACTGAACTTCGCCCCGACCGGAATGACTGTGATCTACGGCGGAAACGGAACCGGGAAATCGGGATATGCACGGGCGATGAAGCGGGCCTGCCGCGCCCGCGACCAGGTGGAGAAAGTGCTTCCCGATGCGAACGACCCAGACGCGCAGATCCGCGTTCCAGAGGTAACTTTCGATATTGACATCAGTGGAACGCCTAAGTCAGTGAAGTGGACTGCGGGCACCGCTTCGCCTGATGAACTAGCCACTATCGCGGTTTTTGACTGTCATTGTGCAAGGGCCTACCTGACCACCGAGCAAGAGGTGGCTTTCCTGCCTTACGGTCTTGATGTCGTTGAGAATCTTGCGAACAAAGTGTTGCCGGAATTAAGTCGACGCCTTAACGTCGAAATTGCGGGCATCAACGTTGACCCCCAGCCATTTGATCACCTGCTGGGAGACACGGAAGTCGGGCGATTGATTTTGGCGCTCAGCGAGAAATCAGATGCCACTAAAATCAAGGCCCTTGGAACTCTGTCTGAGCAGGAAACTAAGCGGATTGTGGAACTCGATCATGCCCTCGCCGAAGCCGATCCGAAGGCGAAGGCAAAGGAGCTTCGCCTTTCGGCAGGCCGATTGAAGGGGTTGGTGGCAAGAGTCGAATCTGCGCTGGCTTGGGTGACCGATGATGCCATCAAAAAGTTCAGAAATCTCGATGATGCTGTTGTTGTAGCCAACCAAGCAGAAAGGTTAGCTGCGGAGGGATTGCGATCTGGAGAAAGTCTTTTGCCCGGAACAGGGGAGCCGGTCTGGAAGGCATTGTTCGACGCGGCTCGAAAGTTCTCGACCGAAGTTGCTTATCCGGGAATTGAGTTTCCCAATACCGGCGAGGGAGCGGTTTGCCCACTCTGTCAGGAGCCGCTCAGAGATGCGAGCGATCGGCTAAAACGCTTCGAGAAATACATTAAGGACAACGTAGCAAAAGCTGCCGTGCAACAAAGGCAAGATGTTGAAACTGCGAAGACGAAAATCCAACGGGCAAATTTGGCCGTTGGACTCGACGAGTCGCTCACGGGAGAGCTTGCGCTGCTTGACGAAACTGTGGTTCCTACGGCAACTGCGTTCCAAACAACTTTAGATGTGCGCAAGACCTGGATGTTGGAAGCTCTAAACTCTCATGTGTGGGACGAGGCGCCTGTTCTCAGCGAGAATCCACGCCAGAAACTGCGCAATATTGCTGCCCGTCAGCTTAAATCAGCGCGCACCTTTGAGAGGGCAGCCGACGAGACAAAGAGCAAGGCATTGAAAGCCGAACGCGACGAACTTCGCGCTCGGCACAATCTCTTCGGCACAGTGGAAGCCGTCTTAGCTTTGATCGAGCGCATGAAGATGAAAAGTGCGCTGGAGTCTTGCAATCAAGACCTCAAGACCAAACCCATCTCGGACAAGTCGAAGGAGTTCGCCAGCAGCGCTGTAACTGCCGCACTCAAGACGGCTTTGGACAACGAGTTCAAAGCCCTCGGCATCGGCCATATAGGGACAAAGCTCAAAGAGCGAAACGACAAAGGTAAGACCAAGCATCGGTTGCTCCTGGACTTGCCGACAAGTAATAAGCTGGAGGAGATTCTCAGTGAAGGAGAGCAGCGTGCCATCGCGTTGGGTTCGTTTCTCGCGGAGATCAAACTTGCCAACCATTCGGGAGGAATCGTCTTTGATGATCCTGTGTCCTCGCTGGACCATAAACGCCGCGGCAAAGTCGCGAAACGTATGGCATTTGAATCTTTGCGAAGGCAAGTGTTGGTGTTCACTCATGATGTGGTATTTCTTCACCAGCTTCGCGATGAATGTGACAAACTGAGCACTACACCGCTCATATGCTTTCTTGAGATTGCCGGAGGTCGCCCAGGGATCGTCTCGGAGGGCCTTCCGTGGGCGCACAAAAGCTTTGCCGATCGTATCGACAAACTTGAGAAGACTCAAAAGCGCTTTGCAAAAATGCCCTGGCCAGCCGATCCATCCGAAGAATTGGCGAGTGAGATGATCAGGCAATACAGCTTCCTCAGGGCGACGCTTGAGCGGGTTGTGCAGGATTTAGTCCTCAATGCCACCGTACAGCGCTTTCGTGATTATATCGAAGTGAGTAAGCTGAATCTGGTAGTCGGCCTCGACAAGTTGGAAGTAGACGAGATTCTCCGTTTGAACCAGCGCTGTCACGATGTGGTTGAGGCACACGACCCATCGTCCGCGAAGGACGAGCCGCCACCTACTTCCGATGAGCTTGGACAAGACATCGAGGATTTGAAGAAGGTGATCGAAGTTATCAAAGACCGCCGGAAGAAGGCGAAGGGTGCTGCGACCACGACCTAGAAAAGGAACCAGAAACATGCCCACCCCTGGCGAAAACAAAACCGTCCAAGCCCGCATCCTGCACTACGCGCAGGAGACTGGCTGGCGTTTTGTGCCGTGCGATGAGGCGGTGCGCTAGCGCAAGACATCGCTCTATTTCGGCGACAGCTTGTTGCCGAAACCCAGAGCGCTATTGAGCAATAGGGAGGGGGACTTGTGAAGCGGACATCCATCGTTGGCCCGGACTATGCGGCCTTCGTGACCGAACTGAAGACACGCATTCAGTCCGCACGTCTTTCCGCTGCCCGTGCCGTGAACCGCGACCTGATTCTGTTGTATTGGGATATTGGGCGGGGGATTGTCGAGAAGCAGGAGGAGTTGGGCTGGGGTGAGTCGGTAGTGGAATTGCTTTCTCGTGATCTACAACAGGCTTTTCCTGGGTTGACGGGATTTTCGGCCTTCAATTTGTGGCGGATGCGCCAGCTCTACATGGTGCATAGTTCCCCGGAGTTTCTGGCACAGCTTGTGCCAGTAATGCAAAAAGCTCGGTCGGCCAGAAAGCCAAAACACATTCCGGCACAGCTTGTGCCGGAATTACTGGCAACGATTCCCTGGGGTCACCACGTGGAACTGCTCAAGAAGGTGAAGGATCACAAGGCTCGTCTCTTTTACCTCCATGCCGCAGCCAAGCTCGGCTGGAGCCGGAACGTTTTGCTTAATCAGATTAAGGCCAGGGCTTTTGAGCGGTCGCTGACTGAGGGCAAAATACACAACTTTCCGGCGGTCTTGCCCGAATACCTTGCTGAACAGGCAGAGGAGGCACTGAAGAGTTCCTACAACCTGGAGTTCCTTGGCATCCGCCGCGAAGTGAAAGAACGTGCACTGGAAGACCGCCTGATCGAACGATTGAAGGAGTTCATCCTCGAATTGGGCTACGGCTTCTGCTTCATGGGCCGCCAATATCGGCTGGTGCTGGGGCGAAAGGAGTATTTTATTGATCTGGTGTTCTACCATCGCTTCCTCAGGGCGCTCGTGGCCATTGAACTGAAAGTTGGCTCTTTTGAGCCGGAACACGCGGGGAAAATGGATTTCTACCTGAACCTGCTGAATGAGAAAGAGCGAGGACCAGGCGACAACCCATCCATCGGCATCATCCTCTGCGCGGAAAAGGACAACTTGGAAGTGGAGTTTGCGCTGAAGACCAAGACGAATCCCATCGGCGTGGCTGAATACTGCTTGACGGAGAAGTTGCCGAAGGAATTGAAAGGCAAATTACCCAGCAAACGAGAGTTGCGGGCTGCCCTGCTGCCAGGGGCAATCAAGGACGACTGAGCTATGCCATCTCCTGGCGAACACAAAACCGTCCAAGCCCGTATCCTGAACTACGCGCAGGAGATCGGCTGGCGTTTTGTGCCGCGCGCGGAAGCCGAAGCGCGGCGGAGTTTTGATCAGGACGGCCTCACGCCCGAAGATTGTGCGGGCCCGGCGTCGCTGTACTTTGGTGACTTGCTGCATGCCCAGGTCCGCACCTTCAATCCACACTACAAGGAGGCCGAGGGCGCGCTGATCGGGGAGTTTCAGCGGCTGAATGCCGCCATCACCGGCAACCGCGATTTTCTTGTTTACCTCCGCAACCAAAGCCCATTCTTCTGCGCCGAGGAGAACCGCGAGCTGGATCTTACGCTCATTGACTACGGCGATCTTACCCGTTCACGTGAGCAGTGGCGCAATGTGTATGAGGTGACGGAGGAGTTTTACACGCACAACGGCACCTACGGTACACGCGAGGATGTGGTGTTCCTGATTAATGGCATTCCGGTGCTGGTCATTGAGTGCAAGAACGCAAGCAAGCACGAGGCGATCGCGCTGGGAGTGGACCAGATCCGCCGTTACCACACGGAGACGCCTGAGGTGATGGTGCCGCAGATGCTTTTCACCGCCACGGAGGCCATCGGCTTTGCCTATGGAGTGACGTGGAACACGGTGCGGCGGAATCTTTTCAACTGGAAGCATGCGGAGACCTGCCCTGAGCCTGCCGAATGGGCCGGCAATCTCGAAGCCAAAGTCAAAAGCTTCTGCACTGTAGAACATCTCCTTCGCTCCCTCAAGGACTTCATCCTTTTTGTGGAGAAGGAAGAGGAACTGCAAAAGATCATCCTCCGCCAACACCAGACGAGCGCGGTGGACAAAGTGGTGGCTCGTGCTCTGGACCGGAAACTTGCGCGAGGCCTCGTCTGGCACACCCAGGGCAGCGGCAAGACCTACACGATGATCAAGGCCGCCGAATTGCTTTTTAAAGCCCCGGAGGCGGAGAAGCCGACCATTCTGCTGCTGATTGACCGCAACGAGCTGGAAGATCAGATGCTCAAAAATCTGGCGGCAGTCGGACTGGGTAACGTGGCGCACGCGGATCGTATCACCACTCTCATCAAGCTGCTGGACGCGAACGGGCAGGACTATCGGGGCATTGTCGTGACCATGATTCACAAGTTCCGCGATATGCCGGCAGATCTGAACCTGCGCCGGAATATCTTTGTGCTCATTGACGAGGCGCATCGCACAACGGGCGGGG
The DNA here is from genome assembly GCA_002338605.1 of Proteobacteria bacterium UBA1847. Classification (GTDB taxonomy): domain Bacteria; phylum Pseudomonadota; class Gammaproteobacteria; order Steroidobacterales; family Woeseiaceae; genus UBA1847. The sequence goes on from DDIP01000267.1 coordinate 6,852, forward strand.
ACCTGGGCAACTTTTTGATGGCGGGCTTACCAAATGCAAGTTTCCTCGGGTTTACGGGTACACCGGTGGACAAGACGGCCTATGGCAAGGGAACGTTTAAGATCTTCGGGTGCGAGGACGACCAGGGCTACCTGCACAAATATTCCATCTCCGAGAGCATCGAGGACGGAACGACACTGCCGCTCTACTACGGCCTTGCACCCAATGAGATGCTCGTGCCTCACGAGATCATGGAAAGGGAATTCTTGTCGCTTGCCGAGACAGAAGGCATCGCGGATATCGAGGAACTGAACAAGATCCTGGAACGCGCGGTGAACTTGAAAAATTTCCTCAAGGGCAAGGACCGCGTGAAGAAGGTGGCCCATTACGTGGCCAGCCATTTTCGGGAAAACGTGGAGCCTCTGGGCTACAAGGCCTTTCTCGTGGCCGTGGATCGTGAAGCATGTACCTTCTACAAAGAAGCCTTGGATGCGATTCTGCCGCCGGAGTATTCCGAAATCGTCTTTACCGGTAACAACAACGATCAACCGCATCTTAAGAAATGGCATCTCGACCCGAAGCGTGAGAAACAGATCCGTAAGAACTTCACCAAGGTCGGCGAGAGGCCGAAGATTCTGATCGTCACTGAAAAGCTGCTGACCGGCTTCGATGCCCCGATTCTCTACGCGATGTATCTGGACAAGCCTATGCGCGACCACACGCTACTCCAGGCCATCGCCCGGGTAAACCGTCCGTACGAGAACGAGGCGGCGGAAATGGTGAAGCCGCATGGCTTCGTCCTCGATTTCGTGGGCATCTTCGA